>NZ_WXWT01000201.1:0-11801 GCF_009904725.1 Vibrio sp. V43_P6S15P86 | reverse complement strand
TATTAAGAGAGTAATGGAGAGCAACATGAACGTGATTCAAGTTTTCAACGATAGTTATGAACGTTGTATCGCGAACCAAGGCTTTTTCGACTTGTTTTACAAGAATTTATGGTCAAAAAGTACAAGCTTTAGACAAAAGTTTGATGGTGTCGACATGCACCAACAGGTGCGAATGCTTAGAGGATCTATCGTGTTTTTTATGATGGCCGATACCTCTAACGAGGCGCACAAGATGGTGGAGAAATATGGTAAGAAGCATGCGAGTTCCGATATTGGCATTGAACCACAGGATATTGATGTTTGGTTTGAAAGCCTTATCGAAACGGTTCAAGAGTGTGATTTTGAATACGACGATGATGTCGAAACTGCGTGGAGAGCTTGTTTTAACACAGGTTTGTCGGTAATGAAGCGGGAGTGCTCCAAGCACTAAAAGAGAAACTAAATGCTCTTCGAAAACAAGCAAGTTAAAGCAAGGAAGTAACGTGTAAACAGCTTACTTCCTTGAGTATGGCTTTTATTTGTCTTGTGTCTCTTTATTCTTTTTTACCGCTTCGGCGATATCACTGACGGCTTCGACAAGGTTGATCGGCATAGGGAAGATAATAGTCGATGTTTTGTCTGTCGTGATTTCCGTGAGTGTCTGCATGTAACGCAATTGCAGCGCATTCGGCGCTTCGTTGAGCATTTGAGCTGCCTCTTTTAATTTATTAGAAGCTTCTAACTCACCGGTAGCGTGAATGATTTTCGCACGACGGTTACGTTCTGCCTCAGCCTGACGCGCTAGCGCTCTGACCATGCTGTCATTTAAATCAACATGTTTGACTTCAACCGTGGCAATCTTGATGCCCCAGTCATCAGTCTGTTGATCGAGGATGGATTGTAAATCCTTATTGAGACGCTCGCGCTCTGATAGTAATTCATCCAGTTCATGTTGACCTAATACTGATCGCAGCGTGGTTTGCGCTAACTGACTGGTGGCATCGCTGTAACTTTCAATGTTGTTAATTGCCATTTGAGGATCGACTACGCGGAAATAAACAACCGCATTGACGCGTACAGACACGTTATCTTTGGTTATCAAGTCTTGTGTCGGCACATCCAAAACGACAGTACGTAAATCCACCCGTACCATTTGTTGGATAAATGGGATAAGAATGATTAAGCCAGGGCCTTTTACTTCTTGAAAGCGACCAAGAAAGAATACAACCCCACGTTCATACTCTCTCAAAACCTTAAACATTTGGGTCGCAAGTGCGAACAACAGCACCACGATCACCGCAACAGTATAGAGCATCATAAAGCGCCTCCTATTTATTTTGGCGGTCACCAGGCATCACGGTTAAGGTCAGCCCTTTCACATTCACAATGGTGACATGATCACCTTGTTTGAGTTGTTGATGGTCTTTGGTTTTGGCTCTCCATAGCGCACCGTCAAGTTGAACGCGCCCTTCGCCATCGATAAAGTCATCGCTCACAACAGCGATTTTCCCTGGGTAAGTTTCTAAACCTGTTGTCACACGTCGTCGTCGTATTTTGAGCAGCAGGCCGACCGTCAACACGATCAGCGCGACAGAAAAGATAGAAATACCGAAAATTAAAGGAAGGGCGATCTGAAACCCTGGCAACTCACTGTCCATGAGGAATATGGAACCGAGCACAAAGGCGACAACGCCACCTAAGCCCAAAATGCCAAAGCTCGGACTGAATGCTTCTGCGATCATCAGTGCAATTCCGAGTAACAGCAGACCAAGCCCAGCGTAGTTCACAGGCATCATTTGTAATGCATACATGGCGAGGAGCAAACAAATACCACCCAACACGCCGGGTAAGCCAATGCCTGGGTTGTAAAACTCAAGAAGCAAACCGTAGATACCAATGAGCATCAGGATGTAGGCGACGTTTGGGTTTGTGATAACGGCTAGCATTTCTGCTCGCCAATCGGGTGTTCTTTCAATCCATACGGGATTTTTCAGTGACAATGTCACATCGCGATTGTTAACTTTAACAGTTTGTCCATCAATGGCTTTGACTAAATCCTCTGGTGAGTTGGCTATATAATCAATAACGTTTAATTCCAATGCCTCTGTGGCGTCCAAACTCGCTGCTTCGCTCACTGCTTTCTCTGCCCACTCTGCATTTCGGCCATGAAGCTTTGCTAAGCCTTTAATATAGGCTCTAGCATCATTAATTACCTTTTTCTCCATCGCGGTTTTCGCAGGAACTTTCTCTGAACTTTCGTTGGTTCCTTCTGACGCTTCTTCCGCGCTTTGATCTTTGCCATCATCCGATGAAGGGGGCTGAGGGGCTCCACCTAACGCGACGGGTGTTGCCGCGCCAAGGTTGGTGGCTTCAGCCATGGCGGCAACGTGGCTGGCGAGTAAAATATATGTCCCTGCGCTAGCCGCTCTAGATCCTGACGGGCCAACCCAAGTCGCAATTGGAGTGGAGGAGGTGGTAATCGCGTGAATAATATCTCTCATTGCGCTGTCTAAGCCGCCAGGAGTGTCCATCTCTAAGATCACTAAACTGACACCGTTGAGTTGTGCCTCTTCTATCTCACGAGACAAATAGTCGCTGGTAGCAGGACCGATAGCGCCTTTGACGGGAACAATCCAGACAGTATTGGCCAGTGCTTGACTAGCAAACAATAGTAAAGGTAAGACCCATATCCATAGTCGTTTCATGCAGTCCTCCTTGTGCGGTCACAGGGACTTTTTGAAAACCTAATTCAAGTATATACGCAGTAATACTAGTGCAAATAAGTAATTGATCACTCGAATTAGTCATATCAGCATTTATCATGGCATATCTGAGGCTACGGGCCTTGATATGAATATCGGTAGTCACGAATCGTGGGGCGTCTGGTGTGAAGAGGCTCAACAAAAAGGCAAAGTGACGGTAATCACTTTGCCTTCCTAATGTGTTTTAGAGGAGAGAGACTAACTGTTTACGTGGCGAGAAAATTGAACGAGTGCTTGCTCGGCAGGCATCGGTTTGTGGAAGTAAAACCCTTGCAACTCATCAATATTCCAAACTTTAAGCTTGCGTACTTGGCTCGCGGTTTCAACACCTTCGGCGACAATAGTTAACCCTAGTTCTTGAGACATGTTAGCAATGTTTCTTACCAGTGTTTTTGCTCTGTCATTGGTTTCAATCTCGTCGATATAAGATTTATCCAGCTTCACAATATCCAATGGAAAATTACATACGCTACTGAATGATGCGTATCCAGTACCAAAATCATCCAAAGCGAGTCCAACACCAAGTCGCTTGATGTCTTGAATGCTTTGGATTGATTCTATTTCTCCGCCCATCAACATACTTTCGGTAATTTCAAGCACAAGCTGGCCCGCAGAGAGGTTGTATTGAGCCATCACTTTTTTTAGGTAGGGCATCAGTCCTGAATGATAAAAGTGCTGCGCGCTTAAGTTCACATGCACGCTTAACATCGACAGACCTTGCGCATGACGAACTCCATTGAGCCGACTGATAAATTCGCACGATTGTTTGAGAATGGACTCTCCCAATTCGACGATAAGTTTTCCTTGTTCTGCCATCGGAATAAATACTTCTGGTGAAATCATCCCTAATGTTGGATGTTGCCAACGAGCAAGTGCTTCGAAGCTAATGACTTCAGTGGTTTTAGCATCCACGATAGGCTGGAAAAACGGTTTAATCGCATCTTGTCTAATGGCATTTTCTAAATCGCGATTGATCACCATAGACGTTTCCGCTTGCTCTGATAGTTCTTCATCAATGACTAATACTTCGTGAGAGTGACGACCCTTAGCGGATTGTGATGAGAAACGTGCTGCAAGCAGCAAATGCTCGACAGATTGGTGAGTTATGTTTAGGTCCATCATCACCGCTTTACTGTCTAAAGACATCATGATCCCGGAGAGCTGGACCTTATGTGACAAATGATTCAGTAATCGATTGGTAGCATCTATCGCTTTTTGGTGATGCTCGATATCTGGAATCAAAACGATAAATTCATGCTCACTAATTCGGCCTATTTGGAATGCCCCTAATTGCTCGCGTATTGCGGATGCGATGTATTGAATCACTTCATCAAAAATGAGGTGACCGTATACCCCTGCAATTTGCTTGAGAGTCTTACTGTTAATGTACACAAACGAAAAATGGTTTGGCCGTGTCTCTACGAGCTCGTGCAGTGCATTGAGAATGACAGGACGATTACAGAAACCGGATACCGGATCAAAGTCGGTGAGCTTTTGGATCATTTCTGCTTGCTGTTTTGTCTCTCTCATATCCTGAAGCAACAACATCAGTGCACTCTGACCATGATGTTGAATGAGCGTGGCTTCTATCAAACAGTCGATTTCTTCGGTATTGCTATCGAGCACTTGAGCTTCGAATTGTGTTTTACCGTTTTTCAGCTCTCTGAACATTGCGTCAACTCGACATTCATCGTCCTCCGATGGGCACAATGTGTCTAGAGGACGATCTATCAATTGCGATTTGCTGTAGCTCAACAGATCTAACGCTCGTTGGTTGACATCGACTATTTTACGATCGATAACAATTAGCATGCCTAGTGAGGAGCTATGGTACAGAGCACCAAACTTTTCCATCGAGTCTTTCAATTGCAGTTGGGTTAACGATGTATTTTCAGAGAGCTTTTGTACCAGTTTTGTCGCTAACTCTAATTCGTCTACTTTTACAGAATGCAAGCCTTCAAGCTGGTATTGAGAGGCGATTTCGCTTATTCCTTCAGCAAAATGATTAAAGCGAGTGGCGACCTTATTTTTAAACGTGATGTAGGTACCCGCAGCGATGATTGATGCCACAACGCCAACCGTTGCAAACAGGTACATGAATAGCGTATTACCTTTCGCATAATGCTCTCGCTGTGTTTTCGTTTTTAGCCATGCGATCGGTTCACCAGATAAATCAGAGAGTGAGGCCCATTTTGTGATTGACCGCGAGGTCTTCTCTATATCCCGCATCTCACTACTGTCTGATCCACTTACCATCTGCGTCTCTAATGAGTTTTCCGCAGTTAAAATGGATTTAAAGTCTCCAGGAAAGCGCAAAGATAGGTTTCTTCCCCAAAGCATCCATCCGTTAGAAGGGCGGTCGCCTTCACTGTTTCTAACTGGGCTGAGGCTAAGACCCCAAATAGTATCGTTGATTTTAAACAACCCTGAGATGCTCTCTCTATGGATATCAAGCTTGTGATTCATGGACTTGATGTAATCTTGAAGAATAGGTTGGTTCGCCATTTTAGCGGTGAGTTCTGAAGAAGTGTCGGGGTTATCCTCACGAGTTAAGGAGAGCAGTGTTTGTCCATTAGTCGTGATAAACGCCATCATATCGAGGTTTAACGCATCAATGCTCTCTGTGTAAAGGTTTCGCTCGGTATATTTCGCAATATCACGATCAACAAACAGATCGTACGTTTCGTCCCAGTACGCCCAGTCGTATGAGGCGCTTTCTTGCTGGCTCACCATCATGTCGATGACAGCGAGTGCTTGCTGATTCGCATGGTTAATTTCCATGTCTTCGAGCTCATCTAAGCTATACAGGAAAAAATAACGGCTAATAAAAAGGAAGCTGATGACCATGCCCAGCAGTCCTAATGAAAAGTATAAGGCGGTTTTATAGCGAAGATTCAAGTTAAACAAGCGAAGTGTTTTCATTAAAAAATAGTTATAGATGTTAATTCACTGAAAGTGAACGACATGTTCTAACAGAAATTGTTGATATAGATTCAAGTTATAGAGATAAAATGAAGGATTTGCTGAGCTGATATGGTAAGTGAAACGCTTGCTCTAATTACTGGATTTTCGTGTTTGCAATTAAAATGCTCAATAACGTACCGCGCATTCAAATTACGGTTTAATCGTGCAGCTAGTAAAGGTATAAATCTTTTTATAAAACAGTCTATTAGTCTAACTAGTGCTTTTCTTCTGTATCTAAACTTCTTTTGTAATAGTAAACTGCGAAAAAATGATGGGTAATTATGATGTTTATTGTTCAACGCTTGGTCAAACTGGCCATTATCTGTGCCATTTTTTTTACTATCTTCGATCTCATCTCCTATGGTGAGATTACTTGGGTTCAAAGGTTGCTGGCTTCTATAAGCTAAATCTAGAATTCAATATGCACACATAACTCCACGAAGCGAGTCAATTCTTCGTTACTCGCCTTCGTCATTTGCTCCTTATCTGAGCTTTAAATAAAAGTCCCTCCGCGTGCAGCTCTGGTAACCGTTTTCCATTAATGGAAAAAACCTAAAAATGCAACTAACTTCATACTAATGGCAAGTGTAAGGTATGCAGTTGATGAGGCAATTCAGCATAATCACATTAGTTGTTGTGGCACTCATTTTGAGCCAAGCAACAATCGCAAGAAATGCTAAGGTGCTAGGTGATATTTCGTTAGTTCAGCCGATAGAAGGTGACCCTGTCGTAGATATTAAGCTGGCGAGAATTGGCTGGCATCTCTTTCGTGATCCTCAGCTATCTTCAAACGGTAGCATCAGTTGTGCGACGTGCCACAACTTGCAAACCAATGGCGCTGAAAATACCCCCGTCTCTACAGGAGTGAAAGGTGATGGAACTCGAAATTCCATCACAGTGTTTAATGCAGCGTTAAATTATCGTTTTTTATGGGATGGTACCGAAAACACTTTGATGGCTCAGATTGATGGGCCAATCCACAATCCAATAGAAATGGACTCAAACTGGCAAACAATAGAGCAGTACGTGAAAGGAAGCGAACGTTATCAAGCGCTATTTAGTCGTGATGGTGAGCTACCGATTAATATTAATAATATTAAGTCCGCCATTGTGGAGTTTGTCGAAGGGCTCCAAACTCCAGGTGCACCATTCGATGCCTACTTACTGGGTTACACCCATGTCCTCAGTGAGCAGCAAATTAGGGGGTGGAAAACATTTCAGTCTTCAGGTTGCGTACAGTGTCATCAGGGCAAAAATATTGGCGGAGCGATGATACAAAGGTTCGCCTATTTCAAAGATAAGCCAGTAGTAGAGGATTCGGGACGGCACCTGATTACGACGGAAAGTGAAGAACAATTCTATTTTAGAGTCGCCAGTTTACGTAATGTCGCCCTAACAAGCCCTTATTTTCATAACGGACGAGTTGACCAGTTATCTGAGGCGATACAGATCATGGCGAAAACGCAGCTCGGAATTACGATGAGCGATGAAAGTGTCGCTGATATTGAAGCGTTCTTACAGTCCTTGACAGCACCCAGACCCGTGATTTTAGAGGTGTTGGAAAATGAGTAAATTCAAACTGGTTAATCTCTGCTTTTTTATTGCCATACTGACGTGTTGTGTATTGGCGTACATGTCACATGTGAATTCAAAAAGTGCACAAGAATTCCACGCGGAGTTGACGGATATTGGGCACAAGTTGATTGAAGAGCGCGATGTTATCGTGAATCGATATGCGGTTGAAGATAGGAAGAACTATGAACTGACGACATCTTTAGTGGATATAGAAGTCGCAGCTGAGAAATTGCTAAATTCATCAAGGGAGTCAGTTTGGTTCCCTGTGACGCCCAATCATAAAAAAGTTGAGGATACGCTCAATCTATTCAAAAACCGTGTGCTTGATACAACGCTGAAACTCGATATGTTGATTGGCGTTCAGGTGGAGAATCAATACGCGTTATTAATGCTATTCAACTTATATCAGCAAGATATTTCTACCGATACCGGAAAGACGTTGAGTGGGCATCACTATTTTGAGTTTCTCAACCAACTGCTTTTGACACAAAACGTAGTTGAGAGTGAAAGTGAAGCCAATTTCTTAGATCGGCTTCAAGCGAGCGATAAAAGGATAGAACTACTCACGAATGAACTGCTTGATCATGGATACTTTGTTTTTATCGAGGATGCGGAGCATCGGCTGCTCAATATTGCCCAAAGTGAAGCGCGTTTTACTTGGTTGTTTGTTTTTATTGCCGTGATGTTGTTAGTCAGTGCATTCTTGTATCAGTCGCAATATCGAATGTACAACTTGAAACAATTAAACCTCGAAATCGAGGAGGCGCGAAATAAAGCCGAGCGAGCAGCAAAAGCCAAATCAAGTTTTCTCGCCGCAATGAGTCACGAATTAAGAACGCCGATGAATGGTGTATTGGGCCTTTCTCAAATGATTGCAGAGGAAACCAAAGAGCCGACGACTAAAGAGTACGTGAAAGTCATTCTTGATTCTGGCCAACACTTGATGACGATTCTTAACGATATTTTGGATTTCTCTAAAGTTGAAGAAAACAAACTGGAATTTGAGCAGGCTAAGTTCAATTTAGACCAAGTCATTTCTCCTGTGTGTAGCGCAATAAAACCGCTCATCGATGAAAAAAATATCGAATTGATCGTGGAAAATGAAGTGCCTGAATACATTGAATTTACCGGAGACTGCGCACGTTTACGACAGATTTTGTTTAATCTTGCTGGCAACGCGGTGAAGTTTACCAGTGAAGGGCATGTGTTAATCAGAACGGAACTTGATAAGGTAAATCAGTGCTTGGTGATGATTGTGAGCGATACTGGTATTGGTATTGCGCTAGACAAGCAAGAACATGTTTTCAATTCGTTTGAGCAAGCCGATTCTTCAACTACCCGAAAATTTGGAGGCACAGGGCTTGGTTTGGCAATAGTTAAAAAATTAACTGGCTTGATGGATGGCAAGATTACATTGAAAAGTGTGGAGGGCGTCGGAAGTCAATTCATCGTCGAACTGCCCATTCCTTGGGTTGAATGCGAACTTCCAAAGGCACAAGAGCCACCAAAAACGCGCAAGAAAACACACAATTTGCAGATATTGCTTGCTGAAGATAACCGAGTGAACGCCATTGTGGCGAAAGGGTTTTGCGAAAAGTTGGGACATGAAGTGGATGTTGCTGAAAACGGATTGGTGGCGGTTAAAAAGGCGAGAGATAACGAATATGACCTGATTCTGATGGACAATCACATGCCTGAGATGAATGGTGTTGAAGCGACGCGTGTGATTCGACAAGAGTTAGGTATCAAAACATTACTCTTTGCGTATACGGCAGATGTATTTCGTGAGGCGCATGATAGCTTTATTGAAGCCGGAGCGGATCATGTGCTTACAAAACCGCTACAGCAAGAGAGCTTTTCGGACGCTCTTAAACAGTTTGCGACGAGGCTCGAACCAAAAGAGAATTTACCATTAACGAATGATAACAACGTTCTCCAGTTGCAGCGCAAGCCAATAGAGAAGCTACGGCTGACAGAAGAAGAGTTATCCAGTTCAGAGATGCTCATTTCTTTGCAAGAAGCGCCGGAAGCGATAGATGAGCTACTAAAAAGTATTATTGTCGATTTTGAATCATCGGTTGATGAACTTATTGATTATTTTATGGCTGAAGATTTCGCGTCTCTAGAAGACACGTTGCATAAAACAAAAGGTATGGCATTGAACCTTGGTTTGCCGATTTTAGCTGGACAAACGGAGGCGCTAGAAAACACGCTCAAAGCGAAGCAAACTCCTGAAATTGAGCGGTTACAGATGCTAATCAACCGATTACAAGTTAACATCCATCAGGCTAATCGACTTCTGGATGACATACAGAAGAAAAACGTCGATCCTCAACAAATTTTGTAACCTCTCTGAGTTCATACGTTCCTTACCTTGTTTCGTTGTGGTTTACTATGACGTGAATGGATGTGTTGATTGGTCAATGAGAAAATCAGGGAGTTAGAATGAGTAAGCATTTCGCTTTAATCGAATGGCATCGCGAAGCTGACGAAGTGTTCAGTGATAACCAGTATAGTCGCGCGCACATTTGGAAGTTTGATGGAGGGTTACAAGTCCCTGCGTCACCATCTCCACACGTAGTGCCGTTGCCACTATCTGTAGAAGAAAACGTTGATCCGGAAGAAGCATTTGTTGCGGCACTTTCCAGTTGTCACATGCTTGTTTTTCTCTCTATTGCGGCGAAACGACGTTACGTTGTGGATCGCTACCTAGATGAAGCAGTAGGAGAGCTGACAAAAGGTGAAAATGGAAAAGAATGGGTGTCTAAGGTAACACTAAACCCTAAGATAACATTTGCTGGTGATGAACAACCGACACGATCTCAATTAGAAAAAATGCACCACATGGCTCATGAGAATTGTTTTATCGCCAATTCGGTTAAAACTGAAGTGACGACGCTTATTGCGGATTAAATGAAGCTCTTTGTCAAAGCGCAGTGTATCGCCGAATAGTGTTAAGCCAGCAGTCCGGCTGCTGGCTATTGTGAACTAAACTATGCCTTGCTCGATCATCGCATCAGCGACTCTTCTAAAGCCGGCAATGTTTGCGCCTAAAACTAAATTACCAGGCTGACCAAACTCTCGACTGGTTTCGTTTGCATTAATAAAGATGTTTTTCATGATGGTCTGTAACTGGCTATCGACTTGCTCAAAGGTCCAGTTTTGCATGCTGGCATTTTGTGCCATTTCAAGCTGACTGGTTGCAACGCCGCCAGCATTGGCTGCTTTCGCTGGCCCATAAGCCATTTCGGAATCCACGATGATATTGGCCGCATCACGAGTGGTTGGCATGTTTGCTCCTTCACTAATCAAAACACACCCATTATCGATAAGAGCAAGAGCATCGTTTGACGTCAGTTCATTTTGGGTCGCGCAAGGGAATGCGGCGTCAGCTTGATATCGCCATACAGCATGCCCTTCATTAGGATAGTCACCCAACGGCGTATACTCTGCTTCAGGGTAAGTGTCTAAATACTCTTCTAAACTTGCTCTTTTCACTTCTTTAAGTTGCTTGAGGAGCTGCAGGTCAATACCGTGCTCATGATAAATCGTGCCTCTAGAATCGCTGCATGTTACTGGGGTTGCTCCCATGTGGTATAGCTTTTCAATTGCATAGATAGCGACGTTACCTGCGCCAGAAACGAGGCAAGTTTTGCCTTTGAGTGAATCATTACGGTCATTGAGCATGCATTCCGCAAAATATACGGTTCCATATCCCGTTGCTTCTTTCCTAACAAGTGAGCCCCCCCAAAGAAGGCTCTTGCCTGTAAGTACTCCTTCGTAGCGTCCCGTCAATCGCTTATATTGACCAAACATATAACCAATCTCACGCGCACCGACGCCGATATCGCCAGCAGGAACATCGGTAGAAGGGCCAATGTGGCGGTATAACTCGTTCATAAATGATTGGCAAAATCGCATGATTTCACCGTCAGATTTTCCTTTAGGATCGAAGTTTGAACCGCCTTTTCCGCCACCAATTGGAAGGCCAGTAAGCGCGTTTTTAAAAATCTGTTCAAAGCCGAGGAACTTTATGATGCTCGCGTTCACTGAATGATGGAACCTCAGTCCGCCTTTGTATGGACCTAACGCGGAGTTAAACTCGACGCGGTAGCCTTTGTTTACTTGCACATTCCCTGCGTCATCGACCCAAGGAACTCGAAACATGATTTGACGTTCTGGTTCTACGATTCTTTGGATAATCGCTTGTTCTTTATATTTATTATTGCTTTCTATGACTGGAGCGAGAGAAGTTAATACTTCTTCTACGGCTTGGTAAAACTCTTTTTGAGCCGGGCTACTGTGTTGCAACGCAACAATAGTATCGTGTATGTGTGACATAGATCTCTTCCTTGATATGAATAAGCAATCAGTTTATATGAATTTATTCCCATTAAATAGTGATTTTGACCAATTCTCAATGGCTATAATGGTCTTTCCTGCGGATGAGAACGCTCAATTTCCAACTTCTGGTCGTATTGATGAGGAAGATTAAGTGAGGGACATGAGTGGATAGTTGAG
>NZ_WXWT01000307.1:0-11863 GCF_009904725.1 Vibrio sp. V43_P6S15P86 | reverse complement strand
TCGCCATTTCCGATATGAATAACGACTATTACGATTCTAAAAATCTAACTATCGCCCTTCACCCTTCAGAAAAACCTCAACGAATGCTGGCTCGTGTTTTAGCTTACTGCTTAAACGCTCAAAGTAATTTAGAGTTTACGAAAGGGCTTTCTACAATTGAAGAGCCTGATTTATGGCATGTTGGCGATGATCAAAGCATTACTCACTGGATTGAAATTGGCGAACCAGAACCAGAAAGAATTAAGAAAGCCTCTCGCCTAGCAAAACACGTGAAAGTCTACACTTATAACACTAAAGCGACGGTATGGTGGGATAAAATGTCAGGAAAGTTCTCAATGCTTCCCGTCAACGTAGAAAGCTTTGACTACGACGCTATCGACTTGATTTGTCAGCACCTTGACCGAGGCACTAGCCTTTCTGTTATGATTACCGGCAGCTCTATTTTTGTTGATATCAATGATCAACACGTCGAAGTAACGGTGAAGGAACTAAAAAGCCATGACGTCTCTTAGTGAACTGAGTCAAGAGATGGGATTCAAAGAAATTCCCTTCGTTAAAGAACATAAAGCGGCAAAGCGACGTTGGTTAAAAGAACAGTCACAACTGTTTACAAAAGTTTGTGAGAACAAACCCACCACAGCGCCTACTCTTCACCTGCTTGGTCTTTTGACTAAGTCGCATATTGAAGCCAGCGCTAACTATGAGCAACATGCGCATTCTGCCCAGCAAATGCAGCAAGTGCTGACTGACTCCTTGGGTGATGAGCACGCGGATAAGTTCACTAACCAGTCCGCAGAAGACCTTATCTTGATAACCCACCTTTGGCTTTATACTCAAGGCTATTTGAATATGGACTTTAGCTTGGCGCACGATCATGCCGAGCAAACTCAGAATACATTGCAACACGAGCTTGTTGTAAAACGCATGGATGTTGATGCATTCAGAACCGAACTGATGCAAAGCTTTTATCTAGGTAGAGAAGCCAGTCCAGCTTCGACTAGCGGTTTTTGGGGCAGGTTAAAACGCTTGTTTTCCGCATAAAATACATGGTTTTATCCATTTCAAACAACTGATAGACTTCACGCTCAATGCAACAAGCATCATGATTGCATTTTTAAAGGACAATTACCCAATGAACATCAAGGGATCATTATGAAGTTTATCCGTTGGATTTTAGGCAAGGTTATCTTATTGCTGAACGCCGTGTTCTCACCTCGTGGTATTAAACGCAGTGCAGAAGAACAACAACGTATTGATGAAAAAGCAAAGCAATACGCACTTTACCAATTTGAAGCTTGCCCTTTTTGCGTAAAAGTCCGCCGTGCAATGAAGCGTCAATCAGTGAACATTGAGCTACGTGATGCAAAAAATAACCCGACTCATCGAGCTGAACTAGAGCAAGGTGGTGGACGAATTAAAGTCCCTTGCCTGCGTATCGAAAAAGATGGCGAAACACAGTGGCTATACGAGTCATCTGACATCGTCGCTTACGTTGAAAAAGAATTTGCCTAAGTTCCCCCTATGAACATTGGCGGATGTAAAAGAGGCACCATACAGGTGCCTCTTTTCTATTCAGTCTAGCTGCTCGTTGCTATGCCTAGCCTTTGGGACCACTCTTCTTGCTCATTCCCATACGGAAACGCCAGTAAATGCATAAGGGCTCAGTGAAAACAATACGACGTAGTTTATCGGCCAACCATCGCCTTACTCATCAACGATCAGCGTTAACTCTACGCGTCGATTACAAGCTTTGCCACTGGCTGTCGCATTACTGCACTGCGGAACATACTCGCCAAAACCTCTAGAAAACACGCGTTGACGAGGAATACTCGTCGCCAGTAGTTGCTTTTCCACTTCACGAGCTCGCTTTTCTGACAACGTGTCATTAAAGCTGGCAGCTCCCGTGCTATCGGCATGGCCATCGATCACGACATCCACATCCGTTCTTCCTGCTAGATAGTGACCAATGTTTCGAATCCAGTCTTGAGATTGCGCTGATAACTGAGCAGAGCCAGTTTGAAAATGCACTTGCTCTTTCAAACGTATCATTAAGTGACCGCCACTGAGTGTCTCATGAGGAATATTGTGCCTGTTCAGAAACATTTCCAGAGAGGTCACATTTTGCGACTTTTTTACTGATGCCCTCTCAGTCTGATACGTGCGAGGTGAAGAAGCCACACTGGAAGCGCTCGGATAGCCCCACTCAGGATGTCTCAGCTCGGTGTTTGTTTTAGGAGCTGTATCTAAAATGTTCCCGCCAGGAACCATGTCTTGATCAAGGCTACTGCACCCAGCCAGAATGCCGCAAACAATTAAAAACCACTGCTTCATACCACTACCAACTTAGAAAAACTCTTGTCCATTGTGTCGACAAAACACGCCAAATCTTTAGCGCTTTTATCCACCGATTGGTTTGTATATGCAGCGTTCATGCCACTGGAATCAATATCAAGTATCTCTCAAATAAAAAGCGATGCCCAAATCCCCCCCTGCAGCCTACACATCAGGAAAAGTCTGTTACCAATCGTCTCACTTTATTGTTATTTAATGGTTTTAGTCACAATCGTTAACCGATAAACTAACGCAAATTTCTTACTTAGAGCATTATTATGTTAAAAACCATATCGAAAGGCTTTGCTGTGATTGCCGCCATGATGGCCTTGTCGGCATGCGATAGCGGCAACACTCAGCCTCAGCAAGGCAAACAATACGAAGTTTTGCCTGTATCTCTTCAAGAATATGATTTGGCGCCATTGACAGAAGCTTTTGCCCTAACTTGCGGCCACTGCCGTTCAATGGAAGAGTTTGTCCCTCAAATCGAATCGCTAACTGAGCAAAGCGTTGAAAAAATGCATGTAACTTTCAATGAGAGTGCACAAGTAAGCGCCATCATCTTCTACACTGCAGTCATGCAACTAGAGTCGACACCTGACAAAGCATTTATGGCGGATCTTTTTGCTGCAGTACAAATGGGTCCTGATGCGACTGCTGAGGAACGTCAAATCGCCGTAGAGAAAGCCTTTGAGTCTCGCAACCTTATCAGCCCTTACCATTTAGATGAAGCACAGCAAAAAACGCTGTTTGAGTACATCACTAAGGCAGAAGCGATCACGACTCGCGGCCAAATTAACTCCGTTCCAGCCTTTATCGTTAATGGAAAATACCAAGTCATTACTGGTGGTCATGACAGCGTCGAAGCCATGGCAGAAACCATTAACTATTTGCTAAAACAACCTAAATAGACAAGGAGCTTACGTGTCTAAATTTTTGTTTCCTCTCATTATTTTTATTCTGGCGGGCTTTTTCATTTACCGTACTTGGACAAACCATAAAGTAGCGGATGAAAACTTTGCGAAAGGCCAAGCATTCTTGCTCGAGAATGCGAAGAAAGAAGGCGTCATTACAACAGAAAGTGGTCTTCAATATATTGTTCTTGAAAAAGGCGAAGGTGAGGTTCACCCAACCGCGACAAGCAAAGTCAAAGTGCACTACCACGGCACGTTGATTGATGGCACTGTGTTTGATAGCTCCGTTAATCGCGGTGAGCCAATTTCGTTTGGTCTTAACCAAGTCATTAAAGGCTGGCAAGAAGGCCTACAATACATGGTCGAAGGTGAAAAAATCCGCCTTTTCGTACCAAGCACGCTCGGTTATGGCAAAAGTGGCTCAGGCCCAATTCCACCAGCAAGTGTTTTGATCTTTGATGTTGAATTGTTAGAGATTCAATAATTCTAGAAACTTTGCATTAAAGCCAAACTATCAAAACCAAAAACGCCGCGAACCACGCGGCGTTTTCTGTTTAAAGAGAGGCTACAAGCCAATATAGTGATCCGAAAGCAATGCAATGAATAACGCAAAAAGGTGATAGATAGAAAATTTAAACGTCTCCATCGCGGTATTGAGCTCTGGCGCGTATTTTAGCTTCCATGCATGGTACATAAAGCCAGCGTTAAGTAGTAACGAGGCAAAAAGATAAACTACGCCAACCATTCCAACCAACACCGGCAGCACACAAACCAACGTCAACAACACCGTATACAACAGAATAGAAGTTTTGGTGTACTCGATACCATGTGTCACAGGCAACATTGGAATATCCACCTTACGATAGTCCTCTACGCGATGAATTGCGAGTGCCCAAAAGTGTGGTGGCGTCCAGATAAAAATGATCATCACAAGCAGCCAAGCATTCGCATGCAACTGCCCTGTTACGGCAGTCCAACCGAGAAGAGGCGGCATCGCACCCGCAATACCTGCAATTACGATATTTTGCGGAGTAGCGCGTTTGAGGTACATGGTGTACACCATCGCATAGCCGAGTAAACTCATCAAAGTCAGCCATGCCGTCAGTGGGTTGACCAGCGCATATAAAAGAACAAACCCTATGACGCCTAACGCTGTCGCAAAGGTTATCACCGATAACGGCTTAGCTTCACCCGATGGCAACGGACGTTTGTGTGTGCGAGCCATTCTCGCATCAATGCGGCGGTCAATCAGGTGATTAAACGCTGCCGCGGAGCCTGCCATCAAACCAATGCCTGTTAGGCCAACCGCCGCCTGCAACCAAGGAAACTCAGTAACAGGCGCTAAACTCATCCCGACAACGGCCGTCACCAGCATTAATGCGACTACTTTAGGCTTCGTTAACTTCAAATAAACGGCACTTAGTCGCTTTCGCTCATTTAACGACAGTGCGATTTCTTTACTCATAGCGAACTCCTTTCGCGGTGTAACTCCAAGCTTTTTTGCCCTGCCACAAATAAAACTGACTCACACAAACAAGACTCAACATAATGGCGGCACCCAAGTTATGTGCCACGGCGACATAAATAGGAAGTTGGAATACAACGTTGCTCACGCCCAACATAATTTGACACGCTAAAGTGAGTAGTAACCATCCTCCAATGCGCTGTGAATGATGGGAATCTTGCCTCATGAGCATAATGCTATAAGCCAATACGACGGTGGCGGTGACAATCGCACCGAGGCGATGCGTAACATGTATGGTCATTCTTGCCGGATACTCCAATACACCAAACTCGTAATTCTCGAATCCGGTTTGCCAGAAAGAAAACGCCTCTTTCCATGAGAGATAACTCATCCAATCTCCCTCACAAATCGGCAGTGAGGTGCACATGAGCGCGGCATAATTTGACGAAGTCCACCCTCCTAGCAGCACCTGCATAAAAACAACCAGAAAAACCAATAATGAGAAGCCTCGCAGCGAGCTGGAAGATGGAGAGAAATAGAGATTATTTTGCGCTTTTAACTGACAGTAAAAAATCGCCTGCAGAACCAGTAAAGTAAAGCCACCAAGCAGATGAAGCATTACGATAACTGGCATTAATTTGAGCGTCACGGTCCACATCCCCAAAAGTGCTTGCCCGACCACCAGTACACTGAGCAGCATCGGAATAGTAGGATTCACGCGCTCAGACCTTATTGATATCACTGTCATGGCAAAAATGACCAAACCCAACGTTCCTGCAAAATAGCGATGAATCATTTCAAGCCATGCTTTCTCATGCTCGACTGCCCGTTCAGGGAAATTAAGATTGGCACGTATTACGTCTTCTTCTTGATGAGGCACACCAAAGTGCCCATAGCAGCCGGGCCAATCAGGGCAACCTAACCCTGCATCAGAAAGGCGAGTATACGCGCCTAACATGATCACCACGAAAGTTAGGAGCAAACTGAATTTAACCAACTGAATTAACTTCATATACGCCCCTTTCTAACCAACTCGTGACAATTTTAAGAGCTTGCGTAAATCCGCCAACATACCTTTGTTGAACGAGACTAAATCTTCATTCGGTTTTGGCGAGTAAGACATCACCAATTGCCCCAGAGGATCAACGATTAACATTTGTCCGGGTTTCACTTTGGCGGTAACCGATTGATTCATTTGCATTGTCGTCATCGATATATCTACGGTACCGGACAACTCTGTCTGCCAAAGCACCGGCACCACACGCTCTTGATATTTTCCTAAAGCGACATGGCTTTGCTGAAGCAGGTAAAGCTGCTGCTTGCATTGTTCTGTGCACTCATTAGGTAAAACATAAGCGAGTTGCCACCTGTGCTCCTTGAGTGGGGACTCTTGACCAAGTAGCTCTAACGTTGTGTATGGTTCAACTAACACACCTCTATTGGTCACACCGCTTTGATACCACCCTTGGGTGAGAATGACCTTAGCGATGACGGCAGGAAGCGCAAACGTACACACCAACGCAATCAACATTAGCCGCCCTTTGGTTACTTTAGATGTCATGCTTCACCTCCATGTGACGCAACTTTCTTTGCCAACGAACAAAAACAATTAAGGTCAATAACAAGAAAACGCCCGCCATCGAAAACCACTGAATCGAATAACCGAAATGCTTGGCGCTGTTGAGCGGCAATGGGTTCCAAGGAAAGTCGTAAGGCCAATTTTTTAGATTGTCCGGCTGCAAGACTGCGGGCATAAGTTCAATATTAAGTAGCTGATTCAGATGCACGATATTAAGGTTCTGCACACGAATGGCATCGCCAACTTCTGGCATTAATTCAGAGCTCAACGGGTTAGCAGATTTTCGGTACAGACGTCCCGAGATAAAGGTCGACACTTCGAGTGTTGTGACGGTTGGTAATATTGAACGATCTGCTATTCCCTCCACAAAACCAAGCTCTAATAATGCATAGGTTCCTGATTCATCACTCATAGAGACAATCTGAAATGCTAAATAGCCCACATTGCCCTGATGCGTTTGGTTATCCAGTAAAATCACGGGAAACGCCTGAGGAACAACATTAGCTTCCACTTTTTTCCCGAGAATGCTGCCTTCTCTCCAATCGTTTTCTTCAAGAACTTCGTCTAATGCTTGGTACGCACTATCCGCTCGCGCAAGAATAGCTTGTTCCAATGCTTGTTTTTCTTGCCCTCTCTCAAACTGCCAAAAACCCAGTTTGACCAAAAGAGAAAACACAACCACAGTTAAACCAACTGCAACCCAAAACCGTTTCGATAGCCATAATTGTCTTGATAACAACAATGATGAAACCGGAGGTGCCATGTCCACCGTATTTCTATTCAAACTGACGCTTGTCCTTTTGCTGCTTTTCATTATCTTCAACCTCGCAAAAGCGCTTATCGAAATGGTTCGTGAAGACCCAGATAATCCCGAAAAAAGAGACAAACCTATGAGTCATTACTTAGGCCGTCGAGTCATGTTCTCCGCTTTAGTTGTTATCCTTCTACTTATTGCGCTCAGTTCAGGCTGGCTAGCTCCGAATCCCCGTCCTTACTAATCGCCCAATGCACCTACAGCACGTACACAAACACAAACAGACATAACCAAACCACATCCACAAAGTGCCAATACCAACTACCAGCTTGGAAGGCAAAATGGTTGTTAGACGAAAAATGATCTTTAGCGATTCGGAGCAATAATACGATTAAGAAAATCGTCCCAAGACAAACGTGCAAACCGTGAAAACCCGTCAGCATAAAGAAGGTGTTTCCGTAGATACCAGATTGCAACGTGAGCCCCATTTCTTGATAAGCATGAGCATACTCAACCGCTTGGTAATATAGGAAAAAGCCCGCAAGCACGATGGTGATTTCCAACCAAACAATCAGTGCCGTTCTTTTGTCTTTTTCAAGGCTTATGTGCGCCATATGCAGTGTAATCGACGACAATAACAGCAAAATAGTATTAGTAAGGGGAATGCCCTGCCACGGCATAGCTTGCGTTGTGTCTCCACCCGGAGTCAGTGTGAGTGGCCACATCGCTTCGAAGGTTGGCCACAAAACCTCGTTGGTCATGAAGTTGTTATCTGCCCCACCTAACCAAGGCACAGAAATCATCCTGGCGTAGAATAACGCACCAAAAAAGGCACCAAAAAACATCACTTCAGAAAAGATGAACCAGCTCATCCCTTGGCGAAAAGAACGAGTAATTTGCGAGCTGTACTTTCCACTCAGTGACTCAGTAATCACATTACTAAACCAGCCCGCCAACATGTAAAGCAAGAACAGAAAGCCTACCGCTAGCACAATGCTACCAATGGTTCCCACAGCCCCTTCACTTTGTGTCCCCTGAACGGTCATGCCTGCACCAACGGCAACTAAAAATAGAGCAAACGCACCGATGATCGGCCAGCTACTTTGAGCGGGAACATAATATGTTCCTGGCTTGTTACTCATAATTTCTCTCCTTACTGACCAGCCTTGGTCTGTATCTCTCTCCTTGAGTGGCTAAGAACCTGTAGGAGGGGGAAGTTTATAGAGTGTGTATGACAGCGTTAACGTGTGTATCGACTCCGGTAAGTCCGGTTCGATATAAAAAATCAACGGCATTTGAGCTTGTTGTTTGCCATCCAAAGGCTGTTGGTTAAAACAAAAGCACTCAATCTTATTGAAATAAGCGGCACCATTCCCGGGAGAAACAGAGGGAACGGCTTGCCCTACCAACTTCTGCCCGCTTTCATTAAATGCAAGGTATTCGGTTTGCACGACTTCACCGGGATGAACGTCCATCGAAATCACTTTGGGTTTAAACTCCCAAGGCATATCGGGGCTTACATGCGCCATAAACTCCACGCGAATGGTTCGACTCATGTCCGGTTGCATACCAGTTGGTTGAATGGCGGCCACTTCACTTGTTTTTCCATTGATACCCAGTGCATCGCACATTACGTCATACAATGGGACAAGTGCGTAGCCAAACCCGAACATCAAAAGGGTCGCTAAAAGCAACTTCACTGTGAGCTTTTTGTTTGATGGATTCGGTTTCATCTCACTCACCCTATTCGTTTCTAATCGACTTTAGGCGGCGTAGTAAACGTATGATGGGGCGCCGGGCTTGGCACTGTCCATTCTAAGCCCTCCGCACGTTCCCACGGTTTTGTAGCGGCCTTTTCACCGCCACGAATACACTTAATCACCACCCATAAAAAGATCAATTGTGACAACCCAAACGCAAATCCACCAATGGAGACGATTTGATTGACATCAGCAAACTGAATAGCGTAATCCGGGATACGTCTTGGCATACCCGCTAAACCTAGAAAGTGCATCGGGAAAAACAAAACATTAACTGAAATAATCGAGCACCAGAAATGCCACAAACTCAGTTTGTGGTCGTACATATTGCCTGTCCACTTAGGTAGCCAATAGTACGCAGCCGCCATAATCGAGAATACAGCACCAGATACCAACACATAGTGGAAATGCGCAACCACGAAGTAAGTGTCATGATATTGGAAATCCGCCGGCACAATCGCCAGCATCAACCCTGAGAAACCGCCAATCGTAAAGAGCACAATAAAGGCAATGGCAAACAACATTGGCGTTTCAAATGTCAAAGCCCCACGCCACATGGTGGCGACCCAGTTAAAGACTTTCACCCCTGTTGGTACCGCAATCAGCATGGTGCAATACATAAAGAAAAGCTCTGCAAAAACTGGCATCCCCGTTGTAAACATGTGATGCGCCCACACAAGGAAAGACAACAACGCAATGCTGCACGTCGCGTAAACCATCGAATGATAACCAAACAGCTTCTTGCCACTGAAAGCAGGAAGGATGGCAGAAATGATGCCAAACGACGGTAAAATCATGATGTACACTTCTGGGTGACCAAAGAACCAAAAGATGTGTTGGAACATCACCGGGTCACCGCCACCAGCAGCATCAAAGAAGCTAGTCCCGAAATATTTGTCGGTAAGAACCATCGTCACCGCACCTGCTAATACCGGCATAACCGCGATCAACAAGAAAGCGGTGATTAACCAAGTCCAAACAAACATTGGTAACTTGAACCAAGTCATTCCCGGAGCTCGCATATTTACGATCGTCACGATAACGTTTATCGCGCCCATAATGGAGCTGATCCCCATGATGTGAACAGAGAATACAAACAGCGCGGTGCTATCTGGGCCATAAGTCGTGGACAGCGGAGCATAGAACGTCCAGCCAAAATCGGGGCCGCCGCCAGGTAAAAACAACGAGCTCAATAAAATAAGAAATGCAAAAGGTAGAATCCAAAAGCTCAAGTTGTTCATGCGAGGTAGCGCCATATCTGGAGCCCCGATCATCATTGGAATCATCCAGTTAGCAAGGCCCGTAAATGCTGGCATCACAGCACCAAACACCATCACCAAACCGTGTACCGTAGTCATTTGATTAAAAAACTGTGGATCAACCAGCTGAAGTCCAGGCTGGAATAGTTCGGCACGAATGACCATCGCCATCGCACCACCAGTCAGAAACATCGCGAAACTAAACCAAAGGTACAGGGTGCCAATGTCTTTATGGTTTGTGGAATACAGCCAACGAGCAATACCTTGGGGAGCATGATGATCATGGCCATCATCAATCGCAATGGTACTGTTTGCACTGGCTTCCGCTGGAGCAGACTTCACTGCCTTATCTATTGGCTTACTCATATTTCCTCCTTAGCACTGCCTTGTGCCTTAAAGGCATTCACATCGGATGCTTGCAACGTATCGCCAGTGTCGTTGCCCCATGCATTTCGCTGATATGTAATGACAGCGGCAATTTCTTTGTCACTTAACTGGTTCGAAAAAGACTGCATTGCAGTGCCCGGACGGCCATTCACAATCACATCAATGTGCTCTGAAATTGGGCCTGTTGCGATAGGGCTGCCCTTAATCGCGGGAAATGCACCCGAAATCCCCTCACCATTAGCCTGATGGCACACAGCACAACGCGCCGTGTATATCGACTCGCCCTGCGACATCAACTCCTCCATGGATAAGTCTTGAGAGAGCGCTTCTTGTGCCGCCGCTTTTTGAAGTGCTATTTCTTCCTTCTTACTCGCTAACCATTCATCAAACTTTTCTTCTTCCATCGCATGCACCACCACCGGCATGAACCCGTGTGCACGACCACATAGCTCCGCACATTGACCGCGATATACGCCTGGCTCATCAATTCTTGTCCATGCTTCATTAATAAAACCAGGGATGGTGTCTTTCTTGACAGCAAAATCCGGCACCCACCATGAGTGAATGACATCATCAGAAGTCATCAAAAAACGCACTTTGCGATTCACAGGCAACACCAAAGGGTTGTCTACTTCCAATAGATAATGCGCGCCTTTTGTCTCGATACCATCAATTTGCTTTTGGCTGGTGGCAAGCAAACTGAAGAACTCAACATCTTCACCAAAATAGCTGTAATGCCATTTCCATTGCGAGCCTGTGATCTTGACCGTGATATCTGATTGGCTTGTGTCTTCCATTGCGACTAAAGTTTTCGTTGCGGGAATCGCCATGGCGACAAGAATGATTATAGGTATGACTGTCCAAATAATTTCCACTTTTGTACTTTCGTGGAAATGTGCGGCAACTGCTCCTTTTGACTTGCGATGACGAAAGATGGAATAGAACATGACACCAAATACAATCAAAGCAATTACGCAGCAGATATAGAAAATCAGCATATGTAATTCATACACTTGCCCACTTATCGCTGTGACCCCTTTGGTCATGTTGTAGTCATTTTCCTTTGACCAACTGAAAGAGGAAAATGTGATTAAAATCACATTCAGTGATAAGGCTAGAGTAGTCGTTAATCTTTTCAAAAGATCTCTCCTCTGCTCAGCCGCTACGCTTGCGCGAGCTTCCTTGCGTCCCGATGCAAATATCGAACAACTTTACGAAAAATCACAAAAACTACGATTTCGACACGGTTTGTTATATTTATGTTAAAAGGCTAGTTATAGTTCCAAGGTTCTTCAAGAAATTAAATATGATTAAATTTTGTTCGGATAAGAAAAATTCATTCGGTTTATCGATTGCCCTCTTTGAAATGTAATTGAGAACCATTTACATTAATTTAAAAGAAATCATTGAGATA
>NZ_WXWT01000491.1:0-11903 GCF_009904725.1 Vibrio sp. V43_P6S15P86 | reverse complement strand
CCTGGATAAACCTGTAACGGAAGCGTACGTCGAGTGGTTAAGTCGTTTGGTAATGCTAGATCTTGGCGAGTCGACGCGTTACTACGAGCCTGTCTCGGACATGATCGCAGAGCGTTTGCCAGTGTCGTTGTTTTATGGCGGCATGACCTTCTTTATTAGTTATTTTATCTCGATTCCTCTTGGTTACTATAAGGCACTCAAGCACGGTTCTGTGTTTGATTCCGCTTCTTCAGTACTCATTTTCGTAGGCTACGCGCTACCAGGTTATGTGGTGGGTGTATTGCTGATCACGTTATTTAGTTATCACTTGGAATGGTTTCCGATGGGAGGTTTTGTCGGCGATGACTTCGACGATTACGAAACCTTCTTTGAACGCGCTAAAGACATTATGTGGCATGCGGTGTTGCCTTTGATCTGTTACCTCATTGGTGATTTTGCCACGCTGACGATGACAATGAAAAATAACCTGATGGAAAACCTTTCCTCAGATTACATCCGCACCGCAATTGCGAAAGGATTACCTTTCAAAAAAGCAGTTCGTAAGCACGCGTTGCGTAACAGCTTAATTCCAATCGCGAGTCACTTTGGTAACTCTTTGTTGTTCTTCATGACCGGTGCCTTCCTGATTGAAGTTATCTTCAATATTGATGGCATTGGCTTATTGGGTTACGAATCAATCATGGAGCGTGATTACCCTGTTGTTATGGGTATTGTCGCCATTAATGCGTTGTTACTGCTCATTGGTAACATCATTTCAGATATTTGTGTTGCTTTAGTCGACCCTCGTGTGAAGTTTGGAGCGTAACATGATTAAAGTTAGTCCATTAACTCAAAAGAAAATTCGTCACTTTAAAGAGATCAAACGAGGCTATTGGTCGTTTGTTGCTCTTTCTATCATGTTGCTCCTTTCTCTATTCGCCGAACTTTTGATCAACAGTAAAGCGCTAGTCGTCAAGTACGATGGTAGCTACTATTTTCCTGTTGTCAGTGACGTACGTTTAGGTAGCGAATTCGGCCAAGAGTCATCCAGTGAAGCCGATTATCGTGTACTGCAAAAAGCGTTTGAGGCTGAAGGGGGCGACAACTTTGTTATTTTGCCGCTTGTGCCGTGGAACCCATATGAACAAGATTTTAGTGGTGATTTCCCGCCAACAGCACCTAGTGCCGAAAATAAGCATTATTTAGGTACAGATGTGATAGGTCGCGATATTTTGGCGCGACTCGTCTACGGATTCAGAACTGCGATGGGATTTGCGTTGCTTACGATGGCCATTTCCTACGCGATCGGTACTGCAGTCGGTTGTGCTATGGGTTTTTGGGGCGGTAAATTTGACTTGTTTGTACAGCGACTTATCGAAATCTGGTCAATGGTACCGTTTTTGTACGTCATAATGATTCTTGTTTCAATCGTTCAACCGACGTTTGCTCTCTTTGTCGCTATTAACGTGCTTTTCACTTGGATGGGGATGACATGGTACATGCGGACCATGACCTATAAAGAAGCGGCACGAGAATACGTAATGGCGGCACGTGCTTTAGGGGCATCGACTGGACGTATCTTGTTTAATCACATCTTGCCAAATACGATGGTGATGATTGTAACCCTAGCACCTTTCACTATTGCAGCTAACATCACAGCATTGACTGCTCTCGATTACCTAGGCTTAGGCTTGATGCCACCAACACCAAGTTGGGGGGAATTACTGCAACAAGGTAAGTCAAACTTAGATTCGCCATGGATTGTTGCGTCAGTAGTGACTTCTATTGTTCTGGTTCTGGTAATGGTGACCTTTATTGGTGAAGCCATTCGAGCGGCTTTCGACCCGAAAAAATTCACACGCTATGTTTAAGCGAGCATTGTGAGCAAAACATAAAAAAGGGAAGTTTTATGAAGAAATTATTTTTAGCGTCCACGCTGAGCGCCCTGAGTTTTGGTGCAATGTCAGCAACGCTTCCGACTGACTTAAACTGGCAAACAAACTGGGATGAGCCTCAATATGGTTCGCTAGAAGCGAAACGTGGAGGGACTTATCGCACCTTTATGTCAAGTTTCCCGCAGACGTTACGTAGTGTTGGTCCAGACGCTAATGCAGGGCTACGTTCTTTTATCTTAGATGAAACACCAGGCTTGGTGGTCCGCCACCCAGATACTTTAGAGTTCATACCTGAGCTTGCTAACGAGTGGGCGTTAGCAGGTGACAACAAAACGGTCTATTTCAAACTCAACCCTGAAGCCAAATGGTCGGACGGCAAACCTGTGACTGCCGACGATTTCGTGTTCATGCTGAAGTTTTATCGTTCCAAAGACATCTTGGAACCTTGGTACAACGATTACTACAACAAAACGATTGCGGATGTTATCAAGTACGACACTCATACGTTTGCTGTTAAGGCCGCGAAAGAGTTCAATCCGGAAGAATTGCTGTTACGAATGGGGGCTCTGCGCCCACGTCCCGCACATTTTTATGCTAACCCTTCAAAAGATGAAAATGGTGACGGTATACATGACAACTTTGTCCGCTACTACAATTTTAAAAGTGAACCAACGACCAGTGCATACTACCTAGATGACATTAAAAAAGGTAAAAGTGTGACCTTCAAACATGTCGGTGAAGACTGGTGGGGTTACAGCAATAAGTATTATCAACATCGCTATAATGTCGACAAAATCCGCATCACAGTGATTCGCGACAGTGATATCGCGATGAAGCACTTTGAGAAAGGGAAGCTGGACGCATTTGGTCTTGTTTTACCAAGCTTATGGCATGATAAATCGAATACGGAACCTTACCAAAAGGGATACATTCAAAAGTTCTGGGGTTACAACCAATTCCCAGTTGGGGCTGGTGGTGTATGGATGAACACCGCGATGCCTTTGCTGGATGATTTAAACATTCGCAAGGGCATTACTTACGCGATTGACTTTGATGGCATGATAGAGAATGTCATGCGTGGCGACTACTCCCGTAAACCGAACCCGACCGGTTATGGTCATGGTAAATACACCCTACCAGATGCTAAGGCACCGAAGTTCGATCCCGCAAAAGCGGCCGAGGCATTCGAAGCCGCAGGCTTTAACAAAATTGGTTCTGATGGTATTCGTGTTAATGATAAAGGTGAGCGCTTAAGCTTCGAGCTGACCTACGGAACACCTGTTCATACTCCTCGTATTGCATTTTTGCGTGAGCAAGCCAAGCTAGCAGGGCTGGATATTGAGCTCAAGTTAGTTGATGGCTCATCCATGTTCAAATACGTACGTGAGAAAAAGCACGATTTGGCTTTCTTAGATATGGGTACGTCTGAGATCCCAACGTATTGGGAGTACTTCCATTCAGTCAATGCGAACAAGCCGCAAACTAACTCTTTCACAAACTACAGCACGCCTGAACTGGATGAAAAGATCATCGAGTATCGTTTTGGCATGGATATGGATAAAAAGATCCAGCTAGGTCATGAGATTCAGCGTGACATCATTGATGCTCACGTTATCGTCCCAGGCTACATGGTTCCTTATGTCCGCTATGGTCACTGGCGCTGGTTAAAGTTTCCAGATAAGCCAATGAATCGCATGACAGAGGCGCTGTTCAGTGGTGCAATCATAGGCGATGGCACTTACTGGATTGATAGTGATATCAAAAAAGAAACGAAACAAGCGATGAAGTCAGGCAAAGCTTTTGAACCTGTTGTTGTCGTAGATGACACTTATAAGCTGTAAGGATTGGTTATGGAAAACGATGTAATCCTAAGTGTTAAAGATCTCGAAGTTGAATTTACCACCGATGATGGGCCAGTGAAGGTTCTGCATGGTGTGAACTTTGATGTGAGAGCTGGACGTACACTCGGTCTGGTAGGAGAGTCAGGTAGTGGTAAGAGCGTAACCTCAATGTCGATCATGGGGCTATTACCTAAGCCATATGGCAACATTATCAAAGGTGAAGTGAATTATCGCGGCACCAACCTAGTTGATTTGCCTGCGGAAGAGATGTACGCCATGCGTGGCGATCGCATTTCGATCATCTTCCAAGACCCGATGACGGCGCTCAACCCAGTGCACACCATTGGTCGTCAAATATGTGAAGTGCTTGAGCTCCATCGACCTGAGCTCGACAAAAAGGAGCGGGAGGCGTACTCGATTGAAATGCTGGCAAAAGTAAAAATTCCAATGCCAGAGAAGCGATTGAATGAGTATCCCCATAACCTATCTGGTGGTATGCGCCAGCGTGTCATGATCGCGATGGCATTGGCCTGTAAGCCGGATATTCTGATTTGTGATGAACCGACTACAGCGTTGGATGTTACGGTTCAGGCGTCTATCCTTGAACTGATGAACGAGCTTCAGGAAGAAACGGGCATGGCGATGATCTTCATCACTCACGATCTCGGGGTTGTGGCAGAAGTGTGTGATGATGTTGCCGTGATGTATGGCGGACGTATTGTCGAAAAAGCAGAAATTTTTGAGTTGTTTGATAACCCGCAGCACCCATACACAGAGCGTTTAATGGGATTGATGCCGAGCTTAGATAATGAGCCGAAGCAGATGATCGATATCAAGCCTATTGATGCCAGTATGTTTGCCAGTTAACTGGGCAAAGTGAACCAGTCATAAAAGAGGATGTTATGGCAAAAGAAGTATTAAGAATTGAAAATCTTAAGCAGCACTTTGTTTCTGGTAAAGGGCTGTTCAAGAAAGGCTACACCATCAAAGCGGTAGACGGGGTTTCACTGTCTGTTTCTGAAGGTGAAACACTGGGGCTAGTTGGTGAGTCAGGTTGTGGTAAAAGCACCCTTGGTCGCACGATCTTAAAGTTATACGAGCCAACAGAAGGTAAGATTTTCTTTGAAGGTAAAGACATCACTAAATTGTCTGTGAAAGAGATGCGATCGCTGCGTAAAGACATGCAAATCGTCTTTCAAGACCCAATGGAGTCACTCAATCAGCGTCATACCATCGGTATGATTCTGGAAGAACCGTTTGTTATTCATAAAATTGGCACGCCAACAGAGCGTAAACAATGGGTAAAAGAGCTTTTAATCAAAGTGGGATTACCAGAAACGGCAGTAAACCGTTATCCACATGAATTTTCAGGCGGGCAACGGCAGCGTATCGGTATCGCTCGCGCGATTGCATTGAAGCCTAAACTGCTGATTTGTGATGAATCGGTATCTGCGTTAGATGTGTCGGTACAGGCGCAAATCTTGAACCTATTGCTACAACTGCAACAAGAAATGAACTTGGCGATCATATTTATCTCTCACGATCTCTCGGTGGTGAAACATGTTTCTGACAAAGTTGCCGTGATGTATTTTGGTAAAGTGGTAGAAGCAGGCAGTGCTAAAGAAATTTATGCAAACCCGCAAAACGAATACACCAAAAAACTCCTATCTGCGATTCCGATCACTCACCCTAAATATCGGAAGAAAAAGCGCGTAGCTGAAAAAAAGCAGCAAGTGGCGTAAGTGATGCCACAGGTCCTATAACACAAAAGCGCTCCGCCAAATAAGCGGAGCGTTTTTATAAGCAAATGCCAGGACTTGGAGTCGATTTGCACTGATGTTTATTCTGATTGATTGAAGATCGTTGCATGCTAAACTCAAGGCCTATTTTCTTTGTTTGGATAATGGACCATGCCGTCGAATTTACCGAAATCCTTTAGTCGACCTTTCCTGAAAATCTTCCATATTTTGGAGGCGGTGTTATTAGTCTCTATTACCTTGGCGACGTTGTACGCCATGATGCAAGAGTTTGTGCACGTATTTGTAGAGAAGCGTGTCTTACTCACGGATATTCTGTTGATGTTTATCTATCTGGAAGTGCTCGCTATGGTGCAGCAGTTCGTGATGAACGGTAAAATTCCGGTACGCTATCCTATCTACATCGCGATGATGGCCATCGCCCGCTACATCACACTCGGAATGAAAGAGCTGGATGCAGTTTTGGTTGTGTGGTTATCTCTGGCTGCGTTTATTTTGGCTGCGGCTACTTTGCTGATCAGAATTGGGCACCATTATTGGCCCTACGTTGATAACAGTACCTTGGAAAAAGACGAATAAAAGAAAACCCCGTATTAGCGGGGCTTTTTTGTTTCAATACTCGATGACTTTTAGATCATTCAATGTTTTGGATCTGCTCACGCATCTGTTCAATTAGAACTTTCAGTTCAACGCCCGATGCGGTGATGTCGGTGCTGATGGATTTCGACGCTAGCGTGTTCGATTCACGGTTGAACTCTTGCATCATGAAATCTAGACGACGACCCACTGCGCCGCCTTTTTTCAGAATGTTCGTGGTTTCTTTTACGTGAGAATCAAGACGGTCTAGCTCTTCTGCTACGTCTGATTTCTGTGCCAGAAGGATAAGCTCTTGCTCAACGCGAGATGGGTCTAGCTCTACTTTTGCATCTTCAAATTTAGAGAACAGACGCTCACGTTGCCACTCTAGTATTTCTGGCATGCGTGCGCGCACTTTCACAACTTCTGATGTGATCGCTTCGAGGCGTTGCTCAATCAGCGCCTTCATGTTCTCGCCTTCACGAGCGCGCGCTTCAATAAATTCATCCATTGCGCCATCAAACGCTTCTAGTAGCACTTTATTTACCGCATCCATGTCTTGCTCTGGCGTTTCCATTACCCCCGGCCATTGCATAACTTGAAATGGATTGATTCGGCTCAGTTCACCAGTCATGTGCATGACTTGTTCAGCGGCTTTAATTACCTGGCTAGCAAGCGCTTCATTGATGCTAAGCTCACCTTTTGCGGCAGGGTTTGCTTCAAAACGTAGATTACATTCTACTTTGCCTCGCGCTAAGCGCTTACGAAAACGCTCACGTAAAACGGGCTCTAACCCGCGAAATTGCTCTGGCATGCGGAAGTATGTTTCTAAATAACGCTGGTTCACGCTGCGGATTTCCCATACCGCAGAACCCCAATCGCCTTTTACTTCTTTGCGTGCATACGCTGTCATACTGTAAATCATCGAATTTTCCTGTCTTCATTTTTTGAAAATTACTTCAAGAGTGTATCATGCTGCGTCGATAGGTGCGCGGGATGTATGGATTGTTTATGTTGTGCCAGATGCGTAACCTATGAATCCGGAATCGATTCCGTTATAATCTTCGCCCAACCAAATCGTCTTCTCCTCATATTTAAGGTAGATGCCCATGCGTCCAAACGATCGCAAGGCGGATCAAGTTCGCCCTATCAAAATTACTCGTAACTACACAGCTTACGCTGAAGGGTCAGTGCTAGTTGAGTTCGGTAACACCAAAGTGTTGTGTAATGCGACCGTCGAAGAATCTGTGCCACGTTGGCTAAAAGGTCAAGGTAAAGGCTGGGTTACAGCTGAATACGGCATGCTACCTCGAGCAACACATTCGCGTACTCGTCGTGAAGCGGCAAGTGGAAAGCAAGGCGGCCGTACGATGGAAATTCAGCGTCTTATCGCGCGAAGCCTACGTGCAGTTGTCGATCTAAAAGCCATGGGTGAGTTCATGATCACCGTTGACTGTGACGTTATCCAAGCTGACGGTGGTACGCGTACTGCATCCATCAGCGGCGCAAGTGTTGCAATGGCCGATGCATTCCAACACCTAGTAGATAGCGGCAAGCTAAAAGCAAACCCAATGAAAGGCCACGTAGCGGCAGTTTCAGTTGGTTTGCTAGGTGATGATGTTCTGTGTGACCTTGAGTACGTTGAAGATTCAGCGGCAGACACAGACATGAACGTGGTAATGACAGAAGAAGGCAAGATGATTGAAATTCAGGGCACCGCAGAAGGTGAACCGTTCAGTCACGAGCAGCTGATGGCTCTGCTAGAGTCGGCGAAAGTCGGCATTACGGAAATTGTCGCAGCGCAGAAGGCGGCGTTAGCCAATTGATTTAAATAGCTCCCATTATGGGGGCTATTTTTTTATCTCGACAATAGAGAAATGAATGATTGTCGAGAAGAGACACAAGAAACCAAGGACATAGAGAGAAAATAATGAAAGCATACCAGCGTGAATTTATTGAGTTTGCACTTGAGAAAGAAGTTCTTAAGTTTGGTGAGTTTACTTTGAAATCTGGCCGTAAAAGCCCGTACTTCTTTAACGCTGGTCTTTTCAATACTGGTCGTGACCTAGCGCGTCTTGGTCGTTTTTACGCAGCAGCGCTTGCTGATTCTGGCATTGAGTTTGATGTGCTGTTTGGCCCGGCGTACAAAGGTATCCCAATCGCGACGACAACAGCAGTCGCGCTGGCGGATCATCATGACGTCGACACGCCTTACTGCTTCAACCGTAAAGAAGCGAAAGATCACGGCGAAGGCGGTAACCTTGTAGGCTCTGCGCTTGAAGGTCGTATCATGCTAGTGGATGACGTAATCACAGCAGGTACTGCGATTCGTGAATCGATGGAAATCATTCAAGCAAATGGCGCAGACCTTGCTGGTGTGTTGGTTGCGATTGACCGCCAAGAAAAAGGCAAAGGTGAGTTGTCTGCGATTCAAGAAGTGGAGCGTGACTTTGGTTGTGCAATCATCTCGATCGTTAGCTTGACTGACCTTGTGACTTTCCTTGAAGAGAAAGGCACAGACAAAGAGCATCTAGAAGCAGTCAAAGCATACCGCGCAGAATACGGCATTTAATTGGTTACTTTTTCTGAAAAAGTAAAAAGGGCAGATGGATATTCATCTGCCCTTTTTTGTTTTTGGATTCATCGCCTTGACCACTTACTTATAGCGAATGCCTTTCTCGACATGCTCATCTTGCATGGTTTTATAGCGTTTATGGAGCCACATCCATTGCTCTGGAGCGCGTAGAATGACTTCTTCCACATACTTGTTCATATAAGCGGCAGCGGCGACTTCGTCTTTTTGTGGATAGTCGGCTTCAATGCACTTATCGGCGATGATGTCGTATTTTCCTTCGTCATTGCGAAACCCTGAGCCTGGGATGATCGCACATTTTGAGGTATACGCCAGAATGCTCGTGCCTGTTGTTGTACACGCATCGTCTACGGCAAAGAAGGGCACAAATACTGATTTTTTGCGACCGTAATCGTGATCCGGTAAATAGAACAGACGCTCACCGCTGCGTAAAACACGAATCATCTTTTTTACATCTTTACGATCAATCAGTTTATTGCCGTTATGTGTCCGTCCCCAATACTGGATAAAGTTATAAGCAGGATTATTATGCGGACGAAACGCGCCGTACCCGGCCACGCCTAACACGGCGAAAGCACGCGCAGTGATCTCTAGATTAAGAGCATGGACACAACAAAGTAGGACGCCTTTACCTTCTTTGGCTTTTTCACGCAGTGCGCCGAGATCTTTCTCGACGATCAGGTTTTTAAAGCGCCAAGTCGGCCAGAACCAAGTGATTCCGGTTTCTATCAGTGCCATACCGGTATTTTTGAAGTTCTCTTCAACAATATGTTGAATCTCTTCAGGTGTTTTGTCTGGAAAGGCCAATTCTAAGTTACGCTGAGCAACGTGGACACGCTTTTTACCGTAGCGCATGCCAAGTTTGCCGAGTGAACGACCTAATGAAAGCAGCAGCCGATAAGGAAGAATATTGACGAGGATGGCCAACAGACCAAAACCAAGCCATACGCCCCAGTTACGAGGGTGAAGAAGTGAAAGAGAAAACTCGGGCTGCGTGTATTTGTCTTTACTCATAGTCTTTTACTTTATTTGTGCACTCAAAAGCGCCCAGTACTCGTCAAAGTTTGCAGTCGGCTGGTATTTAAAGTCGCTACGCACAAAGCGGTTTAGGCTCCCCTCAACTTGTCCCAGAATTTGCGCGGCTAGGATGCGCTCTTCGACAGGGAAAGACTTCCCTTCACGAATCTTACGTTCACGCAGGATTTGGCGCAATTGTGTTTCTATACGCTCAAAGAGTTGATTGATGCGTTCACGTAGACGTTCATTTTCAAACATTAGAGCATGACCCGACAAAATGCGTGTTAGACCTGGGTTACGTTCAGAGAACGCCAAAATAAGGTGCATCACCATACGAATACGCTCTAGTGTATCTTTTTCGTCGTCTAGAATACGGTTGATACGTGTCATCAAGGCTTCTTCAATGAACTCAATCAACCCTTCGAACATGCGCGCTTTACTTGGGAAATGACGATACAGCGCGGCTTCTGAAACGCCGACTTGCTTGGCCAGTTTTGCCGTAGTAATGCGTGAAGCGCCATCTGTTGATTCAAGCATTTCTGCCAATGCTTGTAAGATTTCTTCACGACGGTTGGATTTTTTACTGCCGGCCATTAGTTACTTCCTTTCAAAATACAAAGTTGAGCGGAGGGGATTATAAGACGCTATTTCGCCTCAAACTAGACCACTAAGGGTGGAATGGGAGATTTAACACCCTTAGTTGTCATTTTTGTACCAAATTTATGCCAGCTTTTGTAAAAAATTGGCAGGGTTTTCAAACGTTAGTTACATCAATTGATGCATTTTTTCGAGAATTTTAACGCTCAATGCTTCTTTTGATTCCAAAGCGAGCGCAAGTTCACCTTCAGGCCAGTAAAGGGTAATTGCGTTGTCGTTGCTGTTAAATCCTTGCCCTGCAACCGAAACGTCGTTTGCACAGATCATATCGAGGTTTTTCTTTGTTAACTTGCCTCGAGCATAGGTCTCTACATCATTGGTTTCAGCCGCAAAACCGACGGTAAACGGACGCTTCTCCGTCATTGCTGCCACAGATGCAACAATATCAGGATTTTTAACCATATTAATGACCATTTCGTCGTTGTCTTCTGTCTTTTTCAACTTTTGAGACGCGATCGTTTGTGGGCGGTAGTCGGCAACGGCAGCGCAGCTAATAAAGGCATCATGCTGGTTTGCATGTGTCATAACGGCTTCGTGCATCTCTTGGGCACTGGAAACATTTATGCGCTCAACACCTACGGGCGTATTTAAACTGACAGGACCGCTCACGAGGGTGACTTTTGCTCCCATCTGCGCTGCGGCGCTCGCCAATGCATAGCCCATTTTCCCGGAGCTATGGTTCGTAATGTAACGCACTGGATCAATCGCTTCGCGAGTTGGTCCGGCGGTAATGAGTATCGACCTACCTTCTAGCAATTTTGGTTGAAAGAACTGTTCACATAGCTGTACTAGCTGCATTGGTTCCAGCATTCGACCTGGTCCTACATCACCACAGGCTTGCTCTCCTGCCGCAGGGCCCCAGATGTGCATACCACGACGCGCTAACGTAGCGATGTTCTCTTGGGTTGCGATATTGCGATACATCTGTTGATTCATCGCCGGAGAAACAGCAACAGGGGAATCCGTCGCGAGCACGAGCGTAGTAAGTAAATCGTTCCCCATGCCTGCGGACATGCGCGCGATTAAGTCCGCGGTCGCTGGCGCTAATAGCACTAAATCTGCCCATTTGGCCAATTCAATATGGCCCATAGAGGCTTCCGCTGCTGGGTCTAGTAAACTGTCCGAGACAGGACGGCCCGAAACGGCTTGCATGGTTAAAGGGGTAATGAACTCTTTTGCGGCTTTCGTCATTACAACTTGAACTTGCGCTCCTCTCTCTATGAGGCGACGGGTTAGCTCCGCACATTTATACGCGGCAATACCGCCACTGATGCCGAGTAGAATTTTCTTTCCTGCTAGTGTTTGCATGTGAGATCTCCAATTTGATGACCGGATTTTAACACAATTCAAAGTCTGACCGCCCGAGCATATATAACGAGAAGATAATTCACATCAAACTCCAGAGTATTAATCTGACCGAGGAAGGGAAAATTCTCGCCTACCTCACAGACAAGTTGCGCGGAGTTTGCAAGTCTGAAAAGAAAAAGAGGTAGTGGAAACCATGGTGTTGAAAAGTCGAAACAAATTGCTGCTGATAACCCTAATTCCGCTGTTGTTGATCACTACGTTGATCTCAGTGGTGTATTAC
>NZ_WXWT01000225.1:0-11914 GCF_009904725.1 Vibrio sp. V43_P6S15P86 | reverse complement strand
CTATATTGGTGCGCAACATTGGACGGAACCGATAGGCCGTAAGTATCGAGTCCATCTGACTTTCTGTGTGTTCCGAGAATAAAAGCGTGCTTTCTGACCACTAGCGTCAGTTATTTAGCACCTTTGTCTTTATAACTAGGAATCACTATGAATCAAATTACTAAACTGACTCAGTTTGCGTCCATGTTTTTTATGACGCTTGCTTTGAGTTTGCTCTCTCTGAATATTTCAGCTCAAACTCCTGATACAGGTTGGCTGACCAACCCACAACATCCTCCAGTGCAAACGCGCTTTGTGCTCACTGGTCAACAAGATCCGCAAGCCAAAACACTTACAGGTTATTTGGATGTCAAGTTAACCGGAGACTGGAAAACTTACTGGCGTTCACCTGGTGAGGGCGGCGTAGCACCATCTATTGATTGGCAAAATTCACAAAATTTATCCAAAGTGGATTGGCAATGGCCGCACCCACAAAAATTCGAACTATTAGGTATCGAGACTCTTGGGTACAAAGGCGACACTTTGTTCCCCATGACGCTGCACGTCGAAGACATGTCCAAACCTGTCACGATTGATGCGGTACTGACACTTTCTTCTTGTACGACGATTTGTGTGCTGACGGACTATCAAATTCAATTGACGTTCTTGCCTTCTGATCTAACAGTCGATGAAGACGTGATGTTCAGTTACGCTCAAGCAGTGAGTAACGTGCCGCAGCCATCGCCGTTTATTGATGTTACTCAGGCGAGTTGGGATGCGAACCAATCGAAACTACAAATCAAGTTAAAGAACAGTCAGGGTTGGCAACAACCACAAGTGCTGGTGGATGGTGTCGATGAAGCAACGCGAGACTATAGCTTCAAGCTTGAAGGAATGCATCAAGAAGGAAACATCGTCACCGCGAGCTATATCGTTGATACTTGGCTGGGCGATGTGGAGTTAGATGGTCAGTCGCTGTTTGTGACCATCAAAGACACTAATTTACTAGCAGAAGAAACCACTCAAGCAACTGCTGAGGCAATAGTTGAACCGTTGCCGAGCACGTCTCTAACGAGTGTTTTTCTATTCGCGTTGCTCGGCGGTTTAACTCTTAACATTATGCCTTGCGTTCTTCCGGTTTTGGGGATGAAGCTAAGTAGTATTGTTGCCGCTCAAGGTATCGAGCGTCGTCAAATTCGCGCTCAGTTTGTTGCCTCGTCACTTGGTATATTAACGTCGTTCTGGATTCTCGCTGGTTTTATTTTGGTGCTCAAACTGACAGGTAATGCCATTGGCTGGGGCGTTCAGTTCCAAAGCCCTTGGTTTTTAGGATTGATGGTTCTGGTCACAGGTTTGTTTGGCGCCAACATGCTAGGACTGTTTCAAATCCGTCTTTCGTCTGGCACCAGTACATGGCTCGCGTCGAAAGGTGATAACTCTCTAGTGGGTCACTACGTTCAAGGGATGTTTGCAACCTTGCTTGCTACGCCGTGTTCTGCGCCTTTCCTTGGAACGGCTGTGGCGTTTGCTTTGGGTGCCGATGTGGTTACGCTGTTTGCTATTTTCACCGCCTTAGCGTTGGGGATGGCGTTGCCTTGGATTATGGTGGCAATTTTCCCAAGCATTGCGCTTAAATTGCCGAAGCCGGGTCAGTGGATGAACATGGTCAAAAACGTATTTGGTGTGATGATGTTGGCCACCAGCGTTTGGCTACTGTCTTTGATGGCCAATCACCTACCAGTGTTTTGGGCCATTCTCGCCGGTTTAGTCGCGTTTATTGTTCTGATGATTCGCGTTAAACGCGTTCATGGCGATAAAGCACTCGTGGTATCCGGCTCTGCATCGCTTATCTTAATCGCTGGCGGGCTGCTACTTGGCAGTGTCACCGCAAATCAATGGGCGACACCGCTTCCTGAGGACTTAGCGTGGCAGAAGCTTTCTAACTCGGCGATTGAAGATCACGTCAATAATGGGCGAGTGGTGTTTGTGGATGTCACTGCGGATTGGTGTGTCACGTGTAAAGCGAACAAGATCGGTGTGATCTGGCAAGATCCTGTCTACTCATTGCTGCAAAGCCCTAATGTAGCGACGTTAAAAGGGGATTGGACACATCCAGACGGCTCGGTAACTGACTTTTTACGAGCTCATGGGCGTTACGGTGTGCCGTTTAACATCGTCTATGGCCCGGCGGCGCCACAAGGTATCCCGTTACCTGTGATTCTGACTGATGATGTTGTTTTAAGCGCGGTGAAACAAGCGAGTGTGGGAACCATTCAATGAGTTCGACAAAGCAGCGTAGAACATTCCGATATTGGCTCATTCAAATCGTACAGATGGTGCTCATTGTCACCGTTATTTCTATCGCGATGGATTGGTATCGCACCAAAGATATTCCTAAACAAGAGGCACCACCATTGAGCTCCGTATTGAGCGATGGTGAATACTTCGATGCAATCGCGCAAAGTCATGAACAACCTGTCGTTGTTTATTTTTGGGCGACTTGGTGTCCCGCTTGTAAATTTGTAAGCCCAAGCGTGAGCTGGCTGAGTGATGACTACACCGTAGTTGGCGTTTCTGGCTCATCGGGACCGAATGAGCGCGTGGCGCAGTTTATGCAGGCAAAAGAATATCGTTTTGAAAACATAAACGATCCTTCAAGCGATATTATGCGTGAATGGAAAATTAGCGTGACTCCAACCATTTATATTTTAAGAAATGGTGAAGTGACCTCTATTACGACAGGCGTCACAACGCCGATAGGAATATTGGCGAGAATTTGGTTAGCTCGATAACGCTATAAAAATCCGATATTCAAAATATAGAGTATCGGATTTTTTTGTTGTCCTAAACAACCAGTCGGTCACATACCATAAAGAACTAGTCAACCAATAAGTGTCTAGATGCTTATTGCGTGTTACATTCGAGCATCGTTCTGGTTATCAAGGAGGAAACGATGAACGTAGCAAAAATGTATGATGATGTGTCGGATCGCTATCAAAAGTTGGTGGATGACAGTCACTACGTCGGTCCACGTTGGATTTCTGAGAAGTTAAAAACCTCTCCCATCGAGCAAGGCTCGGTTCTCGACCTAGCCTGTGCGACTGGCAGTATCGGACATGTCGTAAAAAGTCACTATCCAGAACTCGCCATCCATGGCTTAGACATCTCGTCCAAAATGGTTGATAAAGCGCGCCAAACTAACCTCTATCAAAGCGTCGCGGTTCATAACCTCGATGAGCCATTTTCCCCTTTGTTTGAGCAAACCTTCGACCTTATCACCGCACTTGGTTTTACTGAGTTTCTAGCAGAGCCTCAACAACTTCTGGAGTGTATTTCGCATAAGCTAACTGCGAATGGACGATGTTTTATCAGCTTTCAATACCACGATCCGGATGGACAAGATTTGCCTCGAAATACTTATAGTGGATCGGTCGTGCATAAGGCATATACCGAAAGTGAAGTTGAGCAACTCTGTCAGCAAGCTGGGTTGGAAGTGGTTTCACTAGAAAACGTGATTGGTTACGTATCTGGTGTTGGTTATGTGTGTCGATACTTGATGCTAGAGCCGAAAAAGTCACACCGCTGAAATAAGTAACAAACAAGGACTGTTTTTGAAAACACAAGATTTAACCGAGTTCGGGTCGGGCATTGAATACGATGCCCAATACGAGCAGTATTACCATTACGACATTGCTTTCATCACAAGGTTAATCGAAGAAACCAATGCTCGAAGTGTACTGGATGTCTGTTGTGGTTCCGGCATTGTCACGATTCCAGTCTCTGAGCAACTCAACGAAGCCATTGGCATTGATATTTCTGAAGGGATGCTCAAACACGCAAAGGACAAAGCCAAAAGTAGGAGTAACTTACGTTTTCTTCATCTCGACGCAACCCAGTTTTCGTTAGGTAAGAAGTTTGACCTAGCCATAATGACAGGGAATGCATTTCAGGCCTTTTTAAGTGACGACATGCTGGCAGGCGCACTGAGCTCAATATCAAAGCACCTAGAAAAAGGTGGGCGATTTGTCTTCGATACGCGGTTACCAACGCCAGAGAATCTAGAATTGGATAATGAGATGGCACTGTGGCAAACCTATGTTTCTCCAACTTATGGTGAAGTGAATTATTTAGGTATGAAGGCCGAGTATGACTCGCAAACATCCATCATGTATTTGAAGAAAGAGCGCCATTTTGAAGGTGGAGCGATTGAGTATTCCAGCATTGATTTAAAATATCGTCCGCTGGAAGACATAGAGGTTTTCCTTGAACAAGCGGGATTCAGAATCATAGAGAAGTACCAGTCTTGGTCAGCGCAAGCATTTGAGGTGAATGCCAAATCGCTTGTCTGTGTGGCTGAGAAAATATAAATCAATGTTGAGGGATACAATGCAAGGGTTTCGAATTACCACGTCGTTAGATGACATGGATTTAGACGTTATCTACCAGTTCATTTCAAACAGTTGTTGGGGAAAGGGTATTCCAAGAGAACGCTTTGAGAAGTCATTGCGAAATTCGTTCTGTTTCGCGGTTTTGGATGACGAAAATCAACTCGTTGCTTTTGCTCGGTTAATTACCGATCGTACCACGTTTGCGTACCTTGCCGATGTGTTTGTTGTGGAGGCACATCGTGGTAAAGGCATCAGTAAGTGGTTGATCTCAGAAATTGTTGCTCATCCAGAACTACAAGGCTTACGCCGTATGATGCTTGCAACCCGCGATGCTCATGGGTTGTACGAACAGTTTGGGTTCACTCCTATTGCTCCAGTAGAAAACTTCATGCAAATCTGGAAACCGAATGTTTATCAGAGCTAAATCATGATGAGAGTTGAATCTCAACAAGTGGCAATCAGACACCTCAAAACAACAGACTCTGCTCCTCTGTTTGAAAACTATTTAGGCGATGAGCAAGCATACCGCTTCCTCAATCGCCAAGCCCACCAAAATTCTAATCAAACCCTTGAAGCCATCGAAAGATGGTGCGCTCTATATGATCAAAAGTCTCCCAATCTATTAGTCTTCGCTATTGAAGAACTCACTTCTCAAACTCCTATTGGTTGTCTGGTGCTGATACCTGAGCAAGACAGCAGTGAAATCCATTTTGGTATTTCTGCTCGCTATCGGGGAAAAGGCTATGCAACCCAAGCCTGCAAACTTGGCGTTGTCTACCTGCAAAGCTTAGGTATAACGCGCATTCGCACTGCCCCGCATATTGAAAACCACGCAAGTATTCGTGTGTTGGAGAAATGTGGCTTTATCAGCCAAGGCATTTTAAAAGCGCATGCGGTTTTTCCAGCTTTAGGACGTAAGGCGCAAGACTGTATGGATATGCGATTGGAGGATACAGAATTGCGCCATTTTGCACATTGTTCAGAATAAAATGGGTGGCGGTTGAAATGAGCGGTTACAGAGCTTGTTAGTCGCCATCGTAGACAGCGTCTTTGCTGAATGATTCCTCGAGATTTTTTAGTCTTTGATTGTCAGAGACGACTGACAAAACCATACCAACTGTGACAACCAAACCGCTATTAAAGCAGGATATTATTCCTTCAACTTTGTGTTTTAGGAGTAGTCATTAGACTACCCAATAATTGTTGGAATAAATAATGACGAAACGTTGGCTTGTCTCCGCTGTGAGCATCGCGCTGCTCGGCGGTGGTACGTATTTCTATCTCCAATCTGCTGCTCAACCAGAATTGCTGCCTACATTGATTGTGGAAAAAGGCACGATTGAAAAACAAGCGGTGGCTGTTGGTAAAATTGTCCCTGCACACTCTGTGTCTATCAAGTCACAAATCGACGGTATTGTCGGTGAAATTTACGCGAAAGTTGGTGAAAAGGTGAAGCAAGGCCAGCCGCTGATCAAAGTGCGTCCAAACCCAACCCCCCAAGCATTAACGGATGCATCGGCAGAGCTCATGCGTAGCGAAGCCGATCTGGAATCCGCCAAACAAAAACTGTCTAACCTAGAAAGCTTGGTCAAGCAGGACATTATTCCAAGTAACTACGACGAATACGTAAGTGCGCGCTCGGCAGTCAAATCTGCGCAAGCGGACGTATTGCAAAAGCGCCAGAATCTCGAACTCATCCGCAGTGGTGAGGCGTCTATCGGTGATGCACGTTTAACGTCGACGATCTACGCGCCAATTGATGGCACGGTACTCAACCAGAAAGTTGAGGTCGGAGAGCCGATCATCTCGACTCAATCAAGCCAAGCCGCGACTGAAATGATGTCATTGGCCGACATGAACAGTCTGATTTTTAAAGGTAGCGTCAGTGAGCATGATGCTGCGCAGTTGTCTCCGGGAATGCCCGTTATGTTGACGGTGGCGCCTTATCCTGATGTGGCGATTTCTGGTGTGCTAACCAAAGTGGCGATTCAATCTGAGAACCTCAACTCACCAGAGGGCAATGCTTCGGCAAAAAGTTTTGATAACGGTTTTGAGGTTGAAGTGGGAGAACTCAAGATCCCACAAGATGTGTTGCTTCGTTCTGGTTTTTCATCGACGGCTCAAATCATTCTGAAGAAGTCTGAAAATGTGCTCACTCTACCGGAGCGCGCTCTGCAATTTGATGGTGACGCACCGAATGTTCTGATCCCCGACAGCTCAGAACAAGGGTTTCATAAACAATCTGTGAAACTCGGTCTGTCAGATGGCATCAATGTCGAAGTGCTTGATGGCGTGGAGCTTGATGAAGAGGTCATCGACAACAGCATGATGGGAGCGGCGCATGGTTAAGCTGCAACGATCAACAATCGCCTTTGCATTGTTGGCTGCCACGCTCAGTTTGCCGACCTACGCAATTTCTATTGAACAAGCTTGGCAACAAGCAAAGCAGAACGATCCTAATTACGAAAAAGCGAAAATCGGCGTCCAGCTTGGCGAGGTTGGCGTACAGAGTCGCCGCAGTGCGTTATTGCCGGGTTTAAGTGCCAGTGCGTCAACGGATTGGAATGAGTCCTCAAGCCATTCCAACAGTTACGGCGCTACCTTATCTCAAACTATTTGGGATAGCAGTTTGTGGTCGGAACTGGATCAAGCGAATGCCAATTATCTCAAAGCACAGTTAGAGCTATCTCAATCGCATAACGAGCTTGCGCAGAAGTTGCTCACCGCTTACCTAGATGTGGCAAGCGCACAGGGCGACCTCAAATTGGCGCAGTCCAAGCTGGAGGAGGGGAAAGAACTTCTCAACATCATTGAGAAACGCTATCGAGCAGGCAAAGTGAAGTCGGTTGATGTTGAAGAGATGCGAGCGAATCAAGTCTCTGAGCAAGCAAGTATCCTCAATGCAAAAGCCGATCTCGAAGTGAAAAAAGCAGAGCTTGCGGCGTTAATTAATCAAATGCCGGAGAGTGTCGACCAAATTCGAACGGACTCTTTAATTCAGCCTCCGATGCTGGTGGACTCTCAGGAGCAATGGCTAAAGCTGGCGAAAGACAGTAGTCCAGAGCTGTTGGTGGCGGCGCAGATGGTGAAAGCGAGCGAGTTCGCGAAAGACTCAGCTAAAGGTGGATACTACCCAACCGTCAAAGGCAGTGTGGGCTACAGCGATGGTGACAATCGTTCAAACGGCGAGTTTAACGCTGGGATTAGTTTGAGTTTGCCGATTGATCTCAATGGTGCAGTGCGAGCGAAAGTGGACGAAGCATCGTTGAACATTTTAAGTGCCAAGCAAGAAATGCGTAGAGTGGAAATTGATATTCAGAAACGAGTTATTCAGCAGTTTACGCAGGTCGATATCAACTGGAATCAAGTTTTGATAGCGAACGAGCTGGTTGAGTCGCGCGCCAGAGTGTTGCAAAGCAAAGAGAAACTTTACGACGCTGGTCTGCTTGAAGTGTCGGAAGTTATCAGTGCACACAACAGCTTGTTTGAGGCGAAAAACAGTCTGCAAACCAACTTGTACAGCTACTGGCGTAAGAGAATCGGCTTACTGCAAACCGCAGGGAAACTCGATGACGATACCATGGCGTTGATCTCTCGAGCTTTTCATTCATGAGCAGTCTATTGCAACAAACTTGGCAAACGTTGATGGCGCACCGCATGAAGAGCGTTCTAGCCATTATCGCGATTGCTTGGGGCGTGATCTCTGTGGTGGTGTTAATCGCACTTGGCGAAGGCTTTTATCGCCATCAGACCCAGTCGTTTTCCTTTATGATCAACAATGTGCAAGTGGTGTTTCCGTCGAGTACCAGTAAACCGTGGCAAGGGTTACCTTCAAGACGCCAAATTGATATACCACAAGAAAAAGTCGACATGATCAAACAGTCGGGCTTCGTGCAACAGGCGTCGAGCGTTTACGCCAAATGGGATGCGAATATCACCAATCTCAAAGGACAGAATTTATCGAGTACGGTCAGCGGTATTGATACGTCTTACTTTCCTTTAATGCAACGCAAGCTGCAATCCGGTTCGAGAAACCTGTCACCAAGTGATATGGACAACCACACTCGCGTGGCGGTGTTAGGCGATCAAATTGCGCAAATGGGCGGAATCCAAATCGGAGATAGGCTCAAAGTCAACGGCATTCCGTTTTTGGTGATGGGGATAACCGTAGGTGAGGACACTGGCATTTCATTCGGCGATAGCCGCACGGTTTTCATTCCTCAAACAACGTACCGCGATTTGTGGGATGCGAAACCTTGGATGATATTGATGAAGCCGAGAGAAGGGATGGATGCATCGTCATTTCGACAAAATATCGTGAACTTTTTCGCCAAGCAGCTTCATTTTGACCCAAGTGATAAAGATGCGGTCGAATTACCCGATTTTAGTGAAGGTGCGGCGGTCATCAGTGGAATTTTGCGTGGCATTCAGATTTTTCTCGGAGCGAGCGGCGCGATGACCATGGCGGTCGGTGCGCTTGGCGTTGCCAACATCATGTTTTTATCTGTCACGGAGCGCACGCGTGAAATCGGTGTGCGTTTGGCGATCGGGGCGACTCAAAAATCCATACTCAGTCAGTTTATTCTTGAAGGGCTTATTTTGGTAGCCGTGGGCACGGCATTAGGCCTGATGTTTTCGTATGCAGTGGTATCTGTCTTAAGCAGCATGGCATTACCGGAATGGATTGGTTTACCTGTGATCACGCCAGATTCCATTGCTTGGTCTTTACTTGTGACGCTTATCTTGGCATTGATGGCGTCGTATTTCCCAGCAAGGCGAGCATCGCGTCTCACGCCAGTCATTGCTTTGAGTGCGAGGGCTTAGTCATGTTGTTACCGATGAGACAAATTTTCCAAGAAATGGCCGCAGAAAAGCTGAGATTGGGTTTGACCATTCTGGCTGTAGCGTGGGCGACCCTCTGTATCGCTGCTATGTTGGCGGTAGGTGAGGGTGTTCGTCAGGGCGTATTGAAAACCGCACAAAATGGTAACGGCAACTTGATCTATTTGACCGGAGGGATGGCCACCGTCGACCACGGTGCTTTTCACCAAGGTAAATTTCTGACATTAAAAATGGACGATTCAGAGATCGTTCGAGCGTTACCCGATGTAAAAAGCGTTGCGCCAACTGCGAAGTGGAAAGAGCGCATCACCGTTGGTGACAGAAGCTCATGGCAAGAGCCGTTAGCAGTCACGAGCGAGTTTCAATCCATGACCAATTTGGTGCCGATGGCGGGGGGACGATGGTTAAATCCACTCGATCAAAAAGAGACGCGCAAAGTCGTTGTACTGGGTTATGAACTGGCAGCCGACTTATTCAACCCGAATGAGGACTTTAGTTGGTTTGCGACAGTCACATTGCAAGTCAACCCTGTGGGGAAAAAGGTAAAAATCGGCAATGAGGAGTTCACCGTTGTGGGCGTATTGGAGAAAAACAGCGCCCAAATAGAACTGGGGGATCTTATCAACTATTCCAGCTTTGTGCCGTTAGCGACGTGGAAGCGATTTCATGTCAACGGTGAAATTGGTGGCATCAATGTGCAGCCAGAAGCGGATTTAGACCGAGAAGCCTTAGCAAAGACGATCAGGCAAGTGATTGCCCGTAAACACGGGGCAAGTGTCAGCGATGAGCAGATCGTCCAAGTCGATGATATGTTCCTTAAGCAAAAGAGTATGCAGCAGTTTCTGATAGGTTTGCAGAGTTTTCTTGGCATTATAGGCTTCGTCACGTTAGCTGTTGCTGGCGTCGGCATTGCCAATGTGATGTATGCCACCGTAAAGCGATCTACGCGTGATATCGGTGTGCGCATGGCAGTCGGTGCAACCCCAACGGCTATTCGCATGCACTATTTAGTGCAATCTTTATTGACAATGATTATGGGGGGCGCGCTTGGCTTAGGCGTGACGTACGCGCTGGTGTCTGCCATCAGTTCCATTCCTTTAGAGGGCAATGCCTTTTATGAACAACTGGGTAAACCTGTCCCGGAGCTGTCGTGGGTCGTTGTCGCGATTGTCATCCTCACCTTAGTGATCATTGGTGTGGCATCTGCATGGTTACCTGCAAACCGAGCCGCAAAAGTCAGCCCGTTGGAGGCGCTACAAAGTGAATAACAACAATAACTCTGGAGAGAACATGTCGAACAAGCCGCTTGTTGAGCTGACCAACATCTGTAAATACTACTCAAGCGGGGAGGTGGAAGTTCGCGCGCTAGACGGCGTTGACTTAACCATTAATCAAGGCGAGTTTCTTTCGATTCTTGGCCCGTCCGGTTCGGGTAAGTCAACGTTGATGAACATGCTCGGCTGTTTAGATAAGCCCACCGATGGTGAGTACCAACTTGGCGGCCAAAACGTCGCAAGTTTAAGTGCGAATGACCTGGCTGGCATTCGTAACCAAAAGATCGGATTTGTCTTCCAAAGCTTTAACTTATTGGAATACGCGACGGCGCTCGATAACGTGGCGCTGCCGTTGGTTTACTCTGGCATCAAAGCCAAAGAACGTCGCCAGCGCGCTGCCAAATTGCTTGAGCAAGTCGGGTTAGGGGATCGTTTAGACCACAAACCAAACCAGCTTTCTGGTGGTCAAAAGCAGAGAGTTGCGATTGCAAGAGCCTTGGTCAACGATCCGCAAATCATCTTAGCGGATGAACCAACGGGTGCATTGGATTCAAAATCCGGCGCAGAGATTGAAGCCTTGTTCAATCAACTCCACGCCGAAGGCAGAACCTTGATCATCGTGACGCACGATAACGCCCTAGCAGAGCGCACCAAACGCATCATCACCATCAAAGATGGTAAGGTGATTTCGGATAGGGCTCCGGAGGGAAAATAAATGAATTTTTCTTGATTGAGACTGGAGTTATTTTAAGGAAGATAGCCATGGAATGGGAGAAGCTATCTTCCTTTATTTTTATTCGCGATGTTCGCCTTGTCTCTCTTTTATCAAGTCATGCTTTTGTTCTTTAAGTAGAGTGATTGCGAGCTTAGTGTCCTCAATCAATTTACTGCTATCGTTGAGATCTTTGCTCTTCAAAGGCAAAACCAGATAATGAATGCTGCCATCCTCATTCTGTACTCCGGTAGCAATGATGACATCACCTTCTGACGCTGTACCAAAATACTCTGAAACGACTTTGGTTTCGCTGACACCGTAACTATCCAAATAGGATGATTCCGTGTTGTCAAACAAGATAGGAACCCCTTGCTTAGCTAATGTTCGCAATTGTTTTTGCTTTTGCTCGTCGAATGGATAGTCGGTTGTACTGATGTAACTTACCTGTTCAGCTTCAATAAAATCGTACAGTTCATTGCTCAATTCATTTAATGGGGCAGATATCCAAGGTGTAGCTGGAATGACGTCGGAAGTAGCGTCATTGTCATTCTGTGGTGTTGGAACGGTAACCACCTCTTGAGCTGCATCGCTCTCAGGAGGCGTTACACTTCTTGTCTCAGTTTTCTCTGTCTTGATTTGCTCGTCAAAGCTTGCGACAGAATCGCTCTGGGAATTATTGTTATTTGAATTAATTAGAAATATGGCGAGTACTGCAC
>NZ_WXWT01000190.1:0-12010 GCF_009904725.1 Vibrio sp. V43_P6S15P86 | reverse complement strand
CATCAATAACTCGGTAATTATTAATTTTATCTATTGGAAATGAACACTGTTCATTTATAATCAGCGAACCTAACGCAGTAACAAGGAATCCACTTCATGAAACGCATTGCGCTTCTCTTTGCCATATTTGCATTACTTTCTGGTTGTAGCAGCATGTCGCCAGAACAATGCCAAACCGCAGACTGGTATCGCGTCGGCTACCAAGATGGCCGCTCAGGCAACAACCCAAACATTTTGTACGAATACATTAAAGACTGTCGCGAAGCAGGCGTAACGCCAAATCACGTTGAGTGGCAAGACGGTTTTGATAAAGGCACTATTCTTTACTGTTCGCCAGACAATGGTTACACGGTGGGTGTAGAAGGAAAAACCTACTATGGCGTTTGCTCTAACGATCTTTTCCTTAAAAACTATCAGTTAGGCCATCAAGAATATCAGCGTCAACAACGCATTAACGCGTTAGATGCGGAGATATCACGCCTTGATCATCAATTGGATGCAAACTTAGATAAAGACAACGCGAAGCGTATTAGAGAGAGAAGAAAACAACTGGCGCGTGAGCGTGCATCACTCATCTCGCCAGGAGCTAATTACTACTTTAACTTTTAGTCGCGACGGGCTACAACGCTAGGGTCATAAAGCGGCTGTTTGGATCAGGTTGATAGTCGCCAAACGGCTCGCAGTACGCGAAGCCATGCTTTTCATATAGGCGATGCGCGGGTTCAAAAAATGCCATCGACCCAGTTTCCAAACTTAAACGTTGTATCCCCTGATGTTTCGCTTGCTCAATCACGTGATTGAGTAAGCGGGATGCCACGCCCAGTTTTCTCGCCGATGGCGTCGTACGCATCGATTTCAACTCTGCGTGACCATCTTCTAGTTGGCTCATTGCCACACATCCCAATAGCTGCTCACCATCCCAGCCCGTCCAAAACGTGATTGAAGGCAACTTCAACTTGCTTACATCTAACGCATGCACGCTCTCTGGTGGCGATGTAGCGTACATGTCCTGTAAATGCTCTTCCAACAACGCAAGCACCTGCGGCCGTTCTAAATTGTCAGTTTCAATTCTCATATTTCCATCCTTGGTGTTTTCCTAGTTAAAGCGGTTGTCTCATAATGTGCTGCGGTCCAACGGGGCCGCCGTGGTAAAGCTCATTGGTATCTTCAAACCCTGATTTTAAATAGCACTGATAAGCAGGTATGTTGCGGAAATTCACGGTGAGATAAAGCGCCTCAAACTCGGGATAATGGCGTTTGGCGAAATCGGCAAACTGTTGAATGGCTTGCTTGGCGATGCCTTTGCCTTGATGACGGTGATCCACCAGCAAAGCACGTACGCCTAAACTGTTTTTAGGGCAAAAATCGTATTTCTCGCTGTAAGCTGCATCAAATAGAAAAAAGCCAACCACGTCATCGTCTGCCAGAATCAGATGCGGAAGCTCTGTGGGTTCAAGACGTGTAAGCATTTCACCCACATCCGCGACCGTAAACTGCGATTGCTCTTCTAGCACGCTAAGTTCGCAAGTTTGTTCATGTCGCTCAGGCGAATACTTTTCAATGGTAATCATAATCTTCCTTGTTGTTTTTATGCTCAATTCATACAGGGTATGTCGTAAATAGAAATACCTAGTGTCGTATTTCCCACTCGCAGGCAAACGTTTAGCACTCTATTATCCTCGCCATTCGATAGAGAGGTTTCCATGTCCCGTTTTTTACTTTGTAGTTTTGCACTCGTTTTACTCTACCCTACTGCCATTGATTTGTATCTTGTTGGTTTGCCTCAAATTGCGTCAGATCTCAACGCCAGTGAATCACAGTTGCATATTGCGTTTTCGATCTATTTAGCTGGCATGGCTACCACGATGTTATTCGCGGGGAAAATTGCAGACTCTGTGGGACGAAAGCCTGTTGCCGTCGTCGGCGCGATGATCTTCGTGCTCGCATCTTTTCTCGGCGGGATGGCTGAGCAACCAAACGCTTTCTTGATTGCTCGCTTTTGCCAAGGCATCGGGGCTGGATCTTGCTATGTAGTCGCGTTCGCGATTTTACGCGACACGTTAGACGATGAACGCCGCGCGAAAGTATTGTCGATGCTCAATGGCATCACCTGTATCATTCCAGTGATCGCACCCGTGATTGGTCACTTGATTATGCTGAAATTTCCTTGGCCGAGTTTGTTTACCACAATGGCAGGAATGGGCATTCTCGTCAGTGTATTGGCCATTTTTGTTCTCAAGGAATCACTACCCAGCCAACAAGGTGAAGAGCAGACAGCGCCAGAGAGCCATCAAGAGACTTTCTTCGAGCGATTTTTTATCAGTAGGCTGATCATTACTGCACTTGGAGTGACCACCATTCTGACCTTTGTTAACGCTTCACCAATTGTCGTGATGAGCATGCTTGGTTTTGATCGCGGTGGCTATTCTTCCATCATGGCAGGGACTGCGACGATCAGTATGTTGATTTCGTTCTCGGCGCCATTGGCATTGGGGATTTTTAAGCAGCGAACCTTAATGATCACCTCTCAAGTATTGCTCGCTTGTGCAGGCATCGTGCTCAGTGCTGCCCATTTCCATGATGGACAATCTCTTTACTATGTATTCGGACTTGGGCTGATTTGCGCTGGCTTCGCTTGTGGCTTTGGCGTGGCCATGAGCCAAGCGCTCAGCCCATTCTCTCAACAAGCTGGCATGGCAAGCTCGTTACTGGGCATTGCTCAAGTTTGTAGTTCAGCGTTCTATATTTGGTTTATGGGTTTCATCGGCGTTAGTGCACTGAATATGTTAGTGTTTATCTTAGTGTTAGGTAGCGTAATCAGCCTTGCTCTAATACTATTGATTCCAAAGCCTGTTCACGATACCCATTATGAAGAAATCCCTAGCGCGACTTGATTTAAACTTACTGTTCACTCTGCAATTATTGCTGCAAGAGCAAAGCGTCTCGAAAGCCTCGAAAAAGCTGAACGTTACGCCCTCTACCGTAAGTAAGTCGCTCAACAAACTTCGTCATTGGTTCGATGATCCTTTGTTTGTCAAAACACCTAAAGGTCTTGCGCCAACGCCTTTGGCGCAAAGCATGGAGCAAGATCTTGCTGAATGGCTGCAAATTGGCAGCCAGATTGCAGAAAAACGCAGCGATATTACGCCTAAAGGAGTGCGTTTTGATATCACGATTGAGTCGCCATTAGTGCTCACGGTGCTGGACAGACTCATCGTCGCTATCCACCAGCGATACCCTGAAGCGAAAGTAAAAACCAGTAACTGGGATTACGATTCACTCGACGCCATCATTCGAGGCGAGGCGGATATCGGTTTTACCGGCCGAGAAAGTCACCCGAGATCGAAAGAGTCGTTGGATCTTCTGCCGTATTTCTTGGATTTTGAGATTCTATTTTATGACCTGCCGATGGTGTATTTACATAAAGATCATCCGGCATTACAGCAAGAGTGGAATCTCGAGACCTTTCTGAGCTACCAACACATCAATATTGTTTGGGAAAAAAGTGAAACTTGGGCGTTGGATGAAGTGTTAACGGAACTAGGGCTACAGCGCTCTATCGGGCTGACGATGTCCAACTTTGAGCAATCCCTTTTTATGGCAGCGCAGCCGACGCATGGCATGATCACCACCGCGCCGCACTATTGCAAAAGCTACACAGAAAAGCTGCATCTCGATTTGGTGTGCTTACCAATTCCGTTAGACCAAACTCAACAAGACAAGTTATTGATTCCATTTACCATGATTTGGCATAAACGCAATGCGTACAATCCCAAATTGCTATGGTTGAAAAACACCATCAAGTCATTGTACTAACAACCATCCCTACCACAGTAACACTCAGGCTAAGGTCAGGTTTTCTCTGGTGATTTTTGCTGATTTTCTCGCTCTGATGGCTATAACTAATCACTTTATCAACTAATGAAAAAGGTCGTTTGACGCTACACTCAATCCATATTTCTGCGTTAAGGGCCAAGGATGTCGACCTTTTTACTCACTGCTATTACGATGCTGGCGTTCGCCGCCAATTCATTATTGTGCCGACTTGCATTGGCCGAAGGGTTGATTGATGCAGGAAGCTTCACTCTCGTTCGATTGATATCCGGTGCGATTACCTTAATCGCATTGCTTGTCGTGAGAGGTCAGTGGAAAACTGATCGGCCAACTTCTCGCTTTCGCTTTTTTGCTGGCGTTGCTTTATTTGGTTACGCTGCCCTTTTCTCTTTCGCGTACTTACAACTGGCGACAGGAACCGGTGCTTTGCTTTTGTTTGGTGCCGTGCAACTGACTTTACTGGCCATCTATTGGTGGCAAGGTGAGCGCTTTCAGTTTCTCGAAATCATCGGTATCGGCCTTTCGATTGTTGGCTTTGTTTGGTTAATGTTGCCATCTGCCACTCGCCCCGACATCAGTTCTGCACTTCTCATGTTGATTTCTGGCGTTTGTTGGGCTGCGTTTACTGCGCTCGGCAAACAAGCGCCTTCTCCAAGTAGTGGCATCACATGGGGGTTTATCGCTGCATCTATGATTGGCATACTCCTATCACCGTTGATGCTGTCCTCAATTTATCTCTCTTTGAGCGGAATCTTGCTCGCTATCACGTCTGGCGCCATTGCATCTGGCCTTGGGTATACGCTTTGGTATCAAGTCATGCGTAAGCTCTCTTTACTTCAAGCCGCCGTCAGCCAACTTTCCGTGCCAGCCATTGCTTTGCTACTAGGTACCGTCGTACTCCACGAACCTCTTTCGCTGCATACACTTTTAACCAGTGGCATCATTCTTGGTGGTATCGCTTTGGTTTTTTTATCTCGATCCAAAAAAACAAGCGAACAATCGGCAAGCCGATAAAAAATAATAACTTTCCCTCTCAAATACCCATTCATCATCTATGCTTTTTAAAGCAGCAAAGCTCATTGCAGATGGTACGAGCGGCCTGCTTTAGTATCAGGCGAAGGGTATAAGGTGAGAATTGGCTCACACAACACGACGATTTTGTTTCAAAAGTGAGAATTGTCACAGATCGCGATTTTGCTCGTTTTAGGCGTTTCGTCAATAACGCCAAGGGCTAGCGCGAGATCGAGCCAAATACGCACTTTGTGTTTTGACAAAGGGTTTACAAAGCACACTTTTTCACCCGCTATATTCCGCCCCCCGAATTTATTCAGAACAAGATTCTGATTATTCACATAAGAAATTCATCAACTTATAACGATAAGCCTGAGCAAACTTTGACACTATGAACGACAAAATAAAATTCGCTATTAAAGTATCGCTTAGCCTGACTCTGGCTTATCTGATCCCGTTTGCCATGGGTTGGCCGCAAGCATCGACGGCCGCAACCACAGTGATGCTGATTGCATCCACAGGCAGTCGTCGTGAATCCCTCGCCAAAGGTACCTTACGCGTGTTCGGTACATTGGTTGGCGCCGTCGTTGGCTTGTTACTGGTGGGATTGTTTGCTCAAGACCGCTTGCTTTACATGCTGAGCGTGTCGGTTGTGGTCTCTTTCATTTTTTACTTCCGTAATGCCTATCAAAAAGATCCAACGCTACTCATGCTGACCGGTGTGATGACGCTGATGATGTCCAATGGCGGTGACGCAGAAGGTGCGTTTCTTTATGGCGTTGACCGCGCTTATATGACGGTGTTTGGGGTAGTGGTTTACACGCTCGTGGGGACTTTCTTATTTCCGACCAAAACAGAACAAAATCTAAGACAGCTCATCGAACAACTCAACCAAGCACAACGCGCGTTGTTCACCGCTATCTTGCAAAATTTCGAGCAAAAATCGGCAGGGCAAGTCTCTCCTCAAGAAAAGGGAGAAGAAAATCCAGAAGCTGAAGAGCCGCAACCTAGCGTGGATTCTCTTATCGAACAGATGTTTGCCGCCCAAAATGCGCTCGAACAGCGTTTTGCTACAGTCAGTGTGGAATGCAGCGACGTGTCAGCCTACATAAAAGAGTGGCGCTTGGCAGTTCATTTGAACAAGCAGGTAACGCAACAATTGACCGTTGCGGCGCACAGCCACTTTAGCCACCAGCAAGACCGTGAAAGCATCAGCAACTTTGATCAAGCCGTTGCGGAAATTGACGCGCTATTTGATACCTGCCAACAAGTCTGGGACGAAAAAGAGCCCGCTTTTCGTGCTCAAGAGTTCAAAGTCGAATACAACCAGGCGTTGCTTGAAGACGCAGCGCACCTAGAGAAAGGCTCTGCGCTTATGCTAGGGCACCTCTTGGGGCTCATGCATCAAAACTTGTCGCGTTTAGCGGAGAGCATTAGCTGCATTGACTCTGTGACGAACAATGTCTCCTTTGACGTGCCGCTGCCGAAACCGAAAGGCAAGTTTCTATGGTGGGACGCAGAAAACTTTAAAACCGCGGTCAAAACCTTTGTCACTTATTGGGTTGCAGGACTGATTTGGATTTATTTCAATCCACCAGGCGGCTACTCGTTCGTGGTCTTCTCGACCATGTTTATGTCTTTGCTGTCGTTCGTGCCTGTGCACCCGATTTTGTTGCTTGTGCTGTTCACTTTCGGCTTTTTGTTCGCGGTGCCTTCTTACGTCTTCATTCTTCCCCAATTGGATCTCGGGTTAGAGCTTGGCCTATTCATCTTTATCTACACTTTTATCGGCTTTTATCTGTTCAACGGGCCAGTGACGATTTTCTACATGGTGGGCTTGTTTGTTCTCGGTTTAGACAACAACATGTTCTATCACTTCGGGATCCTCATGACGATCATGCTGCTGTTCTACATGGTGGTGTTCATGATCATTTTCGCGCACTACTTCCCGTTTAGCTCACGACCAGAACACCTCTTTTTGACCATAAAAGAGCGCTATTTTAGGCACACTCGGGATCTGTTTGACTCCTATCAGAAGCAGTCCAGCTCGATTATCACGCCGCTCAAACGGGCCTTGCACTTGGTGACGCTCAACGTTTCATCGAAAAAGCTCAAGGTGTGGGGTTCGAAAATCAACCACAAACACTTTGACAAAACCACGCCAGAAGCGATTGGCGCGTTTAGCAAAGCGTGTGATGTACTCAGTAATCACATCAACATCTTAATGGCCGCCGAGAAAAAGTTGCTGACCAATCCGCTGATTACTCAACTTCGCCAACAACACCGCGATTCCATCATTCCTTTGATGGCGGGCGCTTTAGCCAGCCATCAAGCAACACAAGAACTCGATTCCGTATTCGACCAATACAGTCAGGATTACCAATCATTCGAAGATAAACTGGAAGATTTTTTTAGTGAGTTAGATTTATCTGACTACGCTTATTCAGAGATAGCCAGTTTTTATATCTTGCTGAATTTAAAACGGAACGTGTTCGAAGCAATCAAGCATTGCAAGCAAACCTACGAGGATATCGATTGGGTGAACTTACAACAGAAGCGTTTTTAAAGGTGGGGATATGATGCTTCCAAAACTAACTAAACCAAGCCTCGCCATACTTTCTCTGCTCGGGCTCAGTGCGTGTACCACTGTCGGACCAGATTATGTTCATCCAAAGCAGGCGCCAATGCCAAGTGACTGGTCGGTGCAAAAAGCAGCCAAAGATACGCAGCAATCAGAGCAACAGCTACAACAATGGTGGCAGCAATTTAATGACTCAACTCTCAATCAACTGGTTGAGTTGGCGAGCAAACAAAACCTCGATTTAGAAGCCGCGGGACTGCGCATTGTCCAAGCTCGTTCATTGCTTGGCATTTCGACTGGCTTGCAATACCCGCAAGTTCAAACCGTGTCAGGAAATCTAGCGCGTGCCTACGTGAATGATCAGGGTGTAAACAACGCCGCTCTGTCGTTTGATGCTGCGTGGGAAATGGATATTTGGGGCAAATACGCTCGTGGTATCGAATCTGCAGAAGCTGGTTATTACGCATCCATCGCGTCGTATCACGACATCATGGTCACCATCACCGCCGAAGTAGCACGCAATTACATTAACTATCGCACATTCCAAGAACGTATTTTGCTGTCTCGCCGCAATATCGAGATTCAAGAACGCGTTGTGCACATCACCCAAGTTCAGTTTGATTCCGGCAACGTAACAGAGCTAGACGTACAGCAAGCGAAAAACCAGCTTTACACCACAAAAGCCGCGCAACCAAGCCTAGAAGTCGCGATGAAACAATCACGTACCGCGTTGGCGTTATTACTAGGTGCATTACCGGAAGAAGTAGACGAGCTGCTGCAATCAGATGGAATGCATAAGCAAATTGCTGACTATGAAGCGCAGTTCAAATCGACAGGCAGAAAATCGGCGTTATCGGGCACCGACGAGCGCTCCATTGTGCCGCGCCCACCGCTGTTGGATACCCAAGTGGACGCAAACTTAGTGATGCGACGTCCGGATTTGCAAGTCTCTGAGATGCAAGCTCGCGCGCAGAGTGCGCAAATTGGCGTGGCGGAAACCGCTCTGTACCCAAGCTTTTCGCTGTTCGGTTCCATCGGTATCGACAGTACGGTTCCCGATGGCAGCAGTTTCAGTTTTAGCGATTCGCTCACAATGGTGGTTGGCCCAACGTTCAGTTGGAATATTTTCCAATACGGACGCGTGAAAAATAACATTCGTTTCGAAGACGCTCGCTTCCAAGAAACACTGACCAACTACAACAAAAAAGTGCTGCAAGCCGTGAACGAAGTGACCAATGCGATCGAAGCGTATGACCTGTATTTGCAGCAAAAAGATTTACGTCTGCAATCGGTCAACTCTTCCATTCGTGCATTCAACATCTCCATGACGCAGTACGAAAACGGCCAAATCTCTTTTGAACGTCTGCTCAACTCGGTAGAGAAAATGACCCGTGCGGAAGACAGCTACGCAACGATCAAAGGGAACGTCGCGAACCAAGTTGTAGCGCTCTACAAAGCCCTCGGTGGAGGCTGGCAAACCCAAACAGGCAAACCCTTCCTCAGTGAATCTATTGCCAAGCAAATGACAGAACGTACTGACTGGGATGGTTATTTAAATGAAGAAAACCGCGTATTGCCGCCTTTGCGCCTCGAAACTCCGGCTGAGAACAGTGATGAAAACAAAACGGAGGATCTCTAATGCCTCATGAACTTTCTTTGGGAGACATTTACTTTTCTCCCACGTTACTGGTGCTCTTTCTCGCCGTCACGGCAACGTGGATAACGGTGATGATATTGAACAAGACACGTCTGTCTCGCTTCATTGCTTTTCCGTCTCTGACGTTTATTGCCATCATGGTCGGTTATGTGGTGGCCATCGACAGCTTTTATATTCAATTTTAGGTGCCAAACAAGATGAAAAAACTATTCGTAATCGCACTCAATCTTGTCATTCTTGGTGGCGCAGCTTGGCTCGGCTATCAAAAATTTGAAGAGTATTTTAATAACCCTTGGACACGCGACGGCCAAGTGCGCGCGAACGTCATCAAAGTAGCTCCTCGTGTATCAGGCCCAATTGTAAATGTCGCGGTGCAAGACAACCAAGAAGTGAAAACAGGCGATTTACTGTTTGAAATCGACCCAGCGACTTACGAAGTTGCTTTGTCTCAAGCCGAAGTGGCACTAGAACGCGCCATTGTTAGCTCTCGCGGTAAAAAAATCGAATACGACCGCCTTAAAGATATTCGCGCGAAAGACCGCGGCGCGGTTTCTCACAAGGATCTGATTCGTCGTGAAATCGCTTACGAAGAATCGCTACTGCAAATCAAATCTGCAGAAGAGCAATTAAAATCAGCGCGCCTTAACCTCAGCTTTACCAAAGTTTATGCGACCGTCGATGGTTTTGTGTCTAACCTCGATATTCGAAACGGTACGCAAGCGGTCGCAAACCAGCCACTGCTGGCGCTGATCGACAAGAACAGTTTCTGGGTGTTTGGTTTCTTCCGTGAAAACCAACTCGCACAAATCGAACCGGGTAGCCAAGCACGTGTCACTTTGATGTCTCACCCAGACACGCCAATTGACGCAACGGTTGACTCTATCGGTTGGGGTATTGCGCCGAAAGACGGCACGGTCGGCTACAACCTTCTTCCAAACGTGAACCCTGTTTTTCAGTGGATTCGCTTAGCACAACGTATTCCGGTACGAATCTCAATCCAAGAACTTCCAGAAGATGTTGATCTTCGATTCGGGCTTTCTGCGTCCATCATGGTGATGAAAGATTCATCGGCAGAAAATGAACAGTAACTAAGTGAGAAGAACCATGGTCATTGGTAAAAAACTCAAAAACATTAATGAAGAAAACAACTTCTTCTATCTAACTTTAGCGCTGGTGATTTTGTTGCTAGGGAGTGCGATGGCACAAGTGGTGGGTGAAGGGACGATTGAACACATACTACAGGCGTTCACGGTTCTCACGTTCATTGTCTGTTTTGCCAGCCTTCGCTTCGACAAAATGTGGTCTCGTTTCCTCTATACCCTGTTTGGCGTTTGGGTTCTTGTGATTGTGATCAAGACCGTTTTCAACATCCGGGAGATGAATGTAGTGATGCTTGCCCTCACCTTCGCGTTCTTTTTCGGCACTTTTAAATCCATCGCAAGGCAGATTCTTTTCACTGGCCACGTCAATAGCAACAAAGTCATTGGCTCAGTCGCGCTTTTCTTGCTGCTTGGTCTGATGTGGGCAATTGCCTATCTCATTCTTCTAGAGTTCTCGCCAACCTCATTCACTGGGATGGAAGCCATTTCTTGGGGGCAGAACTTCTCCAATGCGGCGTATTTTAGTTTCGTCACCTTAACCACGCTTGGTTATGGCGATATCAGCCCTCTAACGCCATTGGCTCAAGTCGTGGTGTATTTAGAGGCCATTACAGGTGTTTTCTATATGGCGATTGTTGTTTCAAGTCTCGTCAGTTCTAACATTGATCATCAGGTAAACAAAAATGGATAAACAATCGGTAAAAATCGACAGTAAGCTTTTCATCAGTAATATGGTGGAATCGGCAATACGCATTGGCTTGATCTTCGTCTTGCTGATGTTTACGTACGACATCATCAAACCCTTCATTCTTCCCGTTATTTGGGGTGCAATTATAGCCGTCGCTTTAATGCCACTTACAAAAAAGCTGGAGCGTGCATATGGCGGTCGTAGAGGCCTGGCAGCCACAACGATTGCTTTACTTGGTATTGCACTCTTAGTCACACCACTTGTTATGGTGTCAGGTTCTATTGTGGATGGTGCAACGCATGCGCTTGAAGTATTGCAAAACGGACAAGTGAAGATCCCAGGTCCAAAACCTTCCGTTGCGGATTGGCCTGTCGTAGGTGATAAGCTCTATGAGGTGTGGACCCTATTCGCGACTAACCTTGAACAAGCGATTCAAACCTTTATGCCGCAAATAAAGTCCGCGCTCACTTCTTTGCTAGGCACTCTTGGCGGTGTATTGGGAAGTTTACTGCTTTCAATCTTATCACTTGCGATTGCAGCAGGTTTTATGACGTACTCTGAATCTGCAGCATCAGGTCTACGAACCATCGCTATTCGTACCGCTGGTGAAAACGCTAAAAGCTGGACCACGCTTATCGCAGCAACCATTAAAAGCGTACTGCTTGGCGTAGTCGGTGTGGCGGCGATTCAAGCCTTATTGATCGGCGCTGGTTTCTTTGTATTTGGCGTTCCGGCAGCTGGTTTGCTCACTCTGATTCTGATGATCTTGTGTATCGCTCAGCTACCAGCGCTGCTTGCTGTACTACCAGTGATTGGCTTCATGTACATGACTCAAGATACAACGACAGCAACCATGTTTACTGTCTGGGTAGTAGTTGCAGCACTTTCTGAAAACCTGTTCAAACCAATGTTAATGGGACGTGGTGTCGACGTACCAATGCCTGTGATTCTGCTCGGTGCCATCGGTGGTATGCTTTTCTACGGCATCGTTGGTCTGTTCTTAGGTGCCGTTATCCTGGCGATTTGGTATGAGTTATTTGTTTGGTGGTTGAGCATTGAGAAAGCACAACAGCAAGAAGAAATGGCAGAACAACAAGACGCTTCTGATGACCAATCAGAGCCTGGACACGGTGCAGGCA
>NZ_WXWT01000247.1:0-12171 GCF_009904725.1 Vibrio sp. V43_P6S15P86 | reverse complement strand
CTCTATTGCTTTCGCTATTAACAAGGGAGAAAGGTGTGTTAAAGAAAACCGTCAGAGGTTCATTAAGCTCTCTAGTGACTCCTCTACATTGTTATAGTGATAGGTTCGAATATTACGTCCATCCGTGGCATTAATTTGAATTTCTGAGATCTCGTTATCTGAGTCTCGTTCGATAATTCCAATTGAATGATCTACGGATTTACTGGTAATAACCTTTTGGTTTCTTAGTACAATTACGCAAGTGTGTAAGTCCATGCCAATTCCCTTTAGCCGACGTTGTTGTGATGTTCTGAATCTAACTTTAGTGTACAAAAGCGCTAATGCCAATAAATCTCAATATTGAGTTCCGAAAATGGCTAATGGTAGGCGCTTAAGCAAGCTACAATAACATTATATTGAACGATGCCTGTGAACAATAAATGACAAAAGGCATGAGCAAGGAAAGCACTATGTTTATTCACCCCCATACCTCACTGACTTTCGAGCAGTGTCATAAGGCGCGAGTCGCGCGAGACAGCCGCTTTGATGGGCGATTTTATGTGGCAGTGAAAACAACGGGGATCTTTTGTCGCCCAATTTGTCCGGCTAATTTACCTAAAGAAGAAAATGTAGAGTACTTCACCGATAAAGCGCAAGCTCTCCAAGCGGGGTACCGTCCTTGTTTGCGTTGTCGACCTGATAGCGCGCCGGGTTCTTGGGCATGGAAAGGCGTAGAAACGACCTTTCAACGAGCGATTTCGTTAATTGATCGAGGGGAACTGCATCATCACTCGGTGTCTGAGCTAGCAGAGCGTGTTGGGATTTCGGATCGCTACTTACGTATGTTGTTTGAGCAGTATCTAGGCATGTCACCCAAGCAGTATGCGCAATATCAACAATTAATGTTCGCCAAACAGTTACTTCATTCCAGTTCTATGTCGGTCACGGAAGTAGGCTTCGCCGCCGGTTTTAATAGTACACGCCGCTTTAACGATGCTTTCCAAAAGTTTCTCAAATTGACGCCTTCTCAAGTCCGTCGCAAAGAGTTTGACGGTATGGGTAGCAATCGAATTGCCTTGCCTTATCGAGGTGAATTGAATTGGCAGCACATGTTGAACTTCTACCGTTTACGAGCGATTGAGGGGGTTGAGCTGGTGAGTGATGAGAGTTATCAGCGCAACGTTTGTCTGGATACCAGTAAAGCATGGTTTAAAGCGACCAAAGGTGAAGGGTACCTAGAGCTAGCGTTTGAAATTGAAGATGTAACGAAGCTGCAAAACTTGGTGTCTGACATTCGTCGTATGTTCGATCTTGACGCCGATATTTGTACTGTCGAGCAGCATTTGGATTATGTTGCTCCCGGGCTCGTGTCGAGTAAAGGTATTCGGATTCCTGGTGTATGGAATGCATGGGAGGCTGGAGTTCGAGCGATTTTAGGCCAACAAGTATCGGTTAAAGCGGCGATTGGTCAACTTAACTTATTGGTGACCACACTTAGTGGAGAGTCAGAAAAACGCTTTTTCCCGACACCAGATGCGATAGCTAATACCGACGTGAGCTTTTTGCGCATGCCGCAAAGCCGTAAAGAGACGCTAGTGCGCTTCGCCCAGTTCATGCAGGACAACTCAGAAACCGACCCCCAGCAGTGGCTAGCTTTGAAAGGCATTGGACCTTGGACAGTCAGTTATGCTCAACTGCGAGGGCAATCTCAACCCGATTGCTTTTTAGATAAAGACTTAGTGGTGAAAAAGGCGATGCAGCGTTACCCATCACTGAATACGCACACTGCGGCCCCTTGGGGAAGCTACGCAACGTTTCACTTATGGAATCAATCATGAAAACATTTTATACCGAAATGCCGAGCCTATTAGGAACGGTGACCATCCAATCTAACGCTGAGGGCTTGCTTGGCATTTGGTTTGAAACATGCACCACTAAGCCGAGTGAACTGGGAGCACGAGACGATCAACATCCGGTTTTGCGCCAAGCTGTTACCCAGTTGAATGAATATTTTTCTGGCCTACGCAATGAATTTGATCTGCCTTTGGCGGCTACAGGCACGGATTTTCAAAATCAAGTTTGGCAGGCACTAACGACCATTCCATACGGCGAAACGTGGAGCTATCAAGATCTCGCCAACGCGATTGGCAACCCTAAAGCTGTGCGTGCTGTTGGGTTGGCAAACGGAAAAAATCCTATTTCTATCGTGGTGCCTTGTCATCGCGTTATTGGCAAAAGCGGTAAATTGACAGGGTATGCTGGTGGAGTAGAGCGCAAGCAACGTTTACTTGCGTTGGAGCAAGGTACACCGCTTTAAGTGAGGCGATTCTCATATTGTGACTAAGCGTGCTGCACAGGGGAAACGATAGTGTAGAGTTTCATATTCGTTATACGAATAGAAAAAGGATAATAAGGACATGCCTTTCAAAACGGATTTTGATGCATTCATGAGTGAGTGTTGGCAGCATCACGAAGCACAGCCCGAACAAACTTATGCTCAATTGGAAACGGCTCTGAGTGAGGTGGAAAACGTTAGCCACATCGAGCGAATATTCGCATTGATGCTGCACACCGCGATTGGTCACCTCCAGTGCCCAGAACAGTTTCTTACCTGTTTAGAGCACTTTGATGAACGCAAGGTTGCCGAGAGTTCGGCATTGCAACGCAGTATTGCCGTTGCGCGCTTTTTCGTTGATGGCACTGACTGTGTGGGGTTGTTAGCAGAGCAAGACCAACGCCGAGTTTACGCTCTGATTTCGAATGAACTTTCTGCACTTACTCAGCTTGAGCTGGCGAGCCAACGGCTGGCGAAAGCCGCGCTAGGTATGACACCACAAGATGCTAAAGGGCCGCTAGCGCGCTCTATCGCAATCACGGCAAACAACTTGGCGTGTCAGTATGAAGCGCTGGCTGAGCGCACGGATATGGAAAAATCGAGGATGCTAGAAGCGGCCAAGCTCGCGTTGGATTACTGGAAAGTGGCGGGTGGTTGGATGCAAGAAGAACGTGCAGAGTATCGCTTAGCGATGAGTTTACTCAAAGCGGGTGAAGCCGGACAAGCCAAGCAGCATGCCGAGCGCTGCGAAGCCATTTGTCAGCAAAATGGTGGTGACGCGTTTGAGCTGTTCCATGCGCATGATTTGCTGATGCAAGTGCACTTCCATCTTAGCCAGAAATATAAAGCTCAAGTGGATGTGGGGATGCGGCAATACTGCACAACGAGTTCGTTGACATGATCTCAACGTTGAATAAAAAAGCCCCGAGCGAATGGCTCGGGGATCATATTTTGTAAGTTCACTCATTACACGATGTTGATTAAGCTATTTGCGCTTTTGCCTGGTATCGTCCTGGTTTATGGTTCATCGCCAAAATCAAGTTTGTCGCTACGGCACCTAGGACGGATAGAGCGATAAGGTGCACATCCACAATGAACAGCGACATCGCTACGATGGCACAATCGAGCGCCATCTGAACTTTACCCGCTCTAATTCCAAAACGTTCCTGAAGGTACAACGCTAGAATGTTAAAACCGCCTAAACTCATCTTGTGACGGAAAATCACCAACATACCTATTCCAATTAACCCACCACCTAGAAGTGCTGCATAGAAAGGTTCGATTCGTGAAATTTCAATCACATGGTGCAGATGATCGACCGCAAAAGAAACAATCGAGACCGCAATGAAAGTATTAATGGTGAAGCGCCATCCCATGCGCATTACAGACAAAATATAAAAAGGGAGGTTGAGAGCGAAAAATATCTGACCAAAGCTGAAGTCACTCATTTTGGTAAGGAAGATCGCCAAACCAGCCGTACCTCCGGTGAGCAATCCTACTTTGCTGAAAAATATTACCCCAAGCGACACTAACGCACTGCCGAGCGTCAGAGCCAAGAGGTTCTCTCTTAGGCTATGATCTTTATCCATAAAATTTTTTCCTTGGTTTAAAAACCGCGCCGGAGACAACACGTCCATCCAACGCGATAAACAGTTGCCAAAATAGCAACTAACAAATCGGCCAATAAAATGTCGCGAAAAGTGATGAATGTCGAGTTTTTGGACAAGATTGTGCTGATGCTAGCCTGTTTAACATAATGTACACAGGTAGAAAAACAATAAGGAAAAGTTATGATTAAGAAAGTCGGCACTACCCAAATCAACGCATTACATCGACTGAGTTGTCACTGCGGAAAAGTTGAACTGGAACTTGCATTACCTAATGGTATTGAGAAGCCGAGACGATGTGATTGCTCCATGTGTCGACGTCGCGGCGCGATTGTGGCATCTGTGCCTCTGAATGGTGTTCGTATCGTGCAAGGCGAAGACGTTTTGAAGCTGTATCAATTTAACACTTGCACAGCGAAGCACTTTTTCTGTGGCGAATGCGGTATTTATACGCACCATCAGCGTCGCTCTGACCCGAGTGAGTACGGCTACAATGTCGGCTGTTTAGAGGGCGTCAACCCATATGAATTGGGAACTATCGAAGTGATGGATGGCGTTAACCATCCATCTGACCGTTAGGTTATATCGCAAGTTAAGCGCCTGACGCGCGGTGCTTTTAGGTAAATAAACCGCTATTCATCCACAAATGCACTGCAATACTGGCCGCATAACCCAAGGCGATGACGGGAGCCCATTTTAGGTGGCCAAAGAAGGTATATTGACCACGCGCGGCTCCCATTAATGCGACACCTGCCGCAGAGCCAATTGAAAGCAAGCTGCCCCCCACACCCGCAGTCAATGTGACAAGTAACCAGTTCCCCATCGACATGCTTGGTTCCATAGTCAGTACAGCAAACATAACCGGAATGTTATCGACGATGGCAGATAGAACACCAACCATCACGTTGGCCCAGACAGGGTTCCATTGGTTGTACATGACGTTTGAAACCAGTTCGAGATAGCCAAGTAAGCTCAAACCGCCGACACACATCACTACGCCGTAGAAGAACAGCAAGGTATCCCATTCTGCTCGAGATACACGGTGGAACACGTCAAACGGAACGACTGAACCTAAGCGTTTTAATGCGTGATCGTCGCCATTGGCAATTGCCATAGCCGCTTTTTTTGCCAAAGAATGTTTGAGTGTTTGGCGTAAGAAGTAGCCGAAAAATTGTAAGTAGGCCAAGCCCATCATCATGCCCATAACGGGTGGGAAGTGCAGCAAAGCGTGGAAAGAGACTGCGGTGGCAATCGTCAGAATGAATAGTGCGACAATACGTCTCGCGCCGCGTTTCAGTTCTACGTGTTGGTGAATCGTATTCGGTTTGGTGTTTGGAACAAAGAGTGACATCAAAAACGCAGGAACCAAATAGTTCACCAGTGACGGGACGAATAACGGGATGAATTCAGCAAAGCTGACATGCCCAGCTTGCCACACCATCAGGGTCGTAATGTCACCAAATGGGCTGAATGCACCGCCAGCGTTGGCAGCGATAACAATGTTGATACAGGCAAGATTCACGAATCTAGGATTATCACCGGAGACTTTCATCACCACAGCGCACATCAAGAGGGCTGTGGTTAAGTTATCGGCAATCGGTGAAATAATAAAGGCGAGAAACCCTGTCAGCCAAAACAGCTTTTTGAAGCCAAAGCCTTTGCCGACCATCCACGCCTGTAAGGCATCGAAGAGTTTGCGCTCTTCCATAGCATTGATGTAAGTCATCGCTACTAACAAAAATAGCAGCAGTTCCGCGTATTCCAACAAGTTGTGTTCTAATGCGGATTTGGCGATTTCTGGCTGGTTGTGTTGAGCAAAGGTGTAGCCAATCAGAATCCAAATTAACCCTGCAGCGAGCAGTACAGGCTTGGATTTTCTCATTTTCAGATACTCTTCCAACATAACCAGTATGTAAGCAATCGAAAAGATAATGAGAGCCGCGTAACCGACACCAGAATTAACAAGGTTCAGTTCATTGGTGGGGGCAGCAAAGGTGGCGCTAGAGAATAACAAACAGCAGAAAGCCACAATTGGATAGATTGGCATAGACATTTCTCCTTTGTCTGGTTGGAGAAATATTAGCCACAAATTAATGAGTTAGTTGTGAGAGAGCTCGAATTAACAGTAGGAGTTAGGAAATGATAGTGTGCGCCACTATTTTCTGAGTGACGCAATGCTTGCTGCGCCAAATAAAACCACAGCGGCATACAAACCGTAAGTTAACCAATGGCTAATCTCTAAAAAAGGAACGAGTCCTTGACCTGCCCACATACAGCCTCCGTTTAATGAGCAATGTTGTAATAGTCGAGCCAATTTAAAGGAAATGAACAATGTTTTTTGTGAGTGACGGCAAATTCTGAAGGATTAGAAAGTCAAAAATTGGTCAGTGAGAGAGAAATCTCATTTTTAACTGGCTAGCTCTAACCCTTTTGAGCTAGAGCTAGCTATATCGAGCGCTGAATGGATTTAGCGTAGCAGCCATTTTCTCAACGGCGAAGCCTCAATTGCTTTCACAAGTATTATGGTTGCGACAATCGTTGCAGGATAAATAAATGCGTCTTTCGCGAGGTGTTGCAACCCGATAAATCCAGCGACATTCATCATTATAATTATCATAAGCAGATGGCTAACATAAATGCCTAACACGCTAGGAGATAGTTTGAATACCCAAGGCATATCGCCAAAATGTGGGTGGACTAAGAGCCACATGAAGACGCCCAGGGCCCAGATAACAGTACCAAACAGGAAGTCGTGAGAATTAAAAGCGACCTCGTGTTGCATTAGCCAATAAGCTTCACCAAAATGCAGCGCCATACCAAGAAGAATGCATCGAATCGTATTGTTTCGCGACCATCGCCACTGTTCTTCTCGTGCTAGATAACCCAGTGTTACCAGCAAAGTACTGAAAAACGGCCCATTACGAGTAAAGAAAGGCGCTGGCAGATCGGTAATGGTCGAATAACTGCCAGCAAACACGCCGTATATGTATAGCAATACGGCGGTTGGCAGTACCAATTGAGCCATATTGATATGCACGAGGGAGGCAATTAAGGCAACGGCAATGACCAGAGCTGGAATAAACCACAGGTGAACGAGCCCGCCTTCGACGAGTGAATTGAACGGGGTCGACATTAAGTAGCCCCAGTAGCCCTGCCTTTCGGCGAGATACCCCGCCTCAGCGACAGTTTGCCACTGGAATGGCATCAATAAACTGAGCACGCTCCAAATGAGCCAAACCTTCATCAGTGGTTTGGCGTAGTTTTTTAGTGTTTCGATAGGTGCGCGGCTTAACTTGGGCTGGATAAGATAACCAGAAATGAGAAAAAACAGTGGCACAGCAAAACGAGCCAATTGGTTGAGCATATAGCCAACCCACGGTATTCCATCCCATTGCCAGTATGTCAGGGCCATCTGGCAGTGCAATCCTATAATTGCAAACATCGCAATAATACGCGCAAACTCTAAGCTGGCTATTTTTTGTTTCTTTGCCATTACATTACTTACCTAAATAAAAAAACTTAGGTGAAAGTAGCAGGTTGTGGCTGAATTAATGCGTGAAAAAGTCAACAGACTCGCGCTTACACTGAAGCTGTGTTTAAATTTAAGACTTACTTCAAACTTCTTAATTATTAACCCATTAACCAACTCAATACGTGATTAGTGAGTCGAAAATGACACTAATGTATGGTTAGACCAGTTAACTCTAGATTGCAAAAAAGAACGATCGTGCTAAAAATAAGATTATGCAAAAAGGAAAAGTGACAAAAGAGTTTATTCTGCAACGGGCTTTTGAGATCGCCAGCGAAGACGGATTAGAAAGTCTTACGATTGGTGAGTTAGCCAAGCAATGCGGTATGTCGAAAAGTGGTCTGTTTGCCCACTTCAATTCGAAGTTGAATTTACAACTATCGGTATTGGAGCACGCCAATAAAGTGTTCGCCGCCCGAGTTATTGAGCCTGTTCGTGAAGCAGGGGATGGCAATATCGAACGTAAAATTCGAGGGTTGCTCGACTCTTGGATGACTTGGAACCACGCATTTCAAGGAAGTTGTATGTTTCTAGACGCTTGGAATGACACGGCAGATAAAGATTGCCCACTTCAGGCTGGACTGCGTAAATCCATAGACACTTGGCTGAGCTATTTGGAGATCCAAATAACGAAAGGCAAAGAGAAGCAAGAATTTGCAGCAGACTTAGATACACGCCAAGCAACGTTTGATTTATACGGTCTTTATTTGAGTGCGCATGTTTTTTACTCAATTAAAGGTGAGGAAGAAAGCTTGCGCCTGTTTTGGCAAGGGATCGACAACTTATTTTCTCGCTGGAAAGGCTGATACCAGTTATTCGCTTTCCAGATTTGTAGACATAAAATCATAAAGAGCGGCTGAGTTCGCTCTTTCTTATCAGTATAAAAAGCACGACCGTTCTATTTTTTGTGCGAAGCTGATAGTTAAGGACATAATCATGAGTGAAAAAATTTACTTTAATACATCGCAACGTTTCAGTATTAAGCGCAGTTTGGTGAACATCAGTACGCGTTTACACCATACGCTGGCCCCTTCCCATGCAAAGAATACCGCGCGTAAGTTGCTCCTGACACCTGCTCGCACAGCACCTAAAAACACCGAACCTCAAGGACTTGCCAAAGGTGAAATTAAAGGACATGCAGGCATTATCAAAACCTACACTTTGGGCTCTGGACCTATTTGGGTGTTAACTCATGGTTGGTCTGGCACCGCAAGTCAGTTTTATCCGTTGATGGAACATATTGCGTCGAAAGGTTTCACCGCTTTGGCATACGATCATCCAGCACATGGTGAGAGTGAAGGGCAGTATGGGCACATTCCGGGTTTTGTCAAAGGGTTAGAAGATGTGTTAGATACGGTAGACGATATTGTTGGTCTAGTTGGGCACAGCATGGGCACCGCTTCTGCTCTTGAGTGCAGACATAGCAAATTAGAAAACAAGCCTTTACTGCTTATTGCACCGGTATTGAATTACGTAGAGAACCTATTCGGTAGCATTGCGCGTTCAGGTTATTCGATGAAGCTTTTTAATGCCGTAGTTTCTGAAGTTGAAGATCAATTTGGTTACCCATTACAGTCAATTGATCCGCTGAAGCGTTTGGCTGAGCGCTCGTCTCCAGCCATCATTGTTCATGATGAGCAGGATAAGTTCACGAAGTACAGTATCTCTGCACAAGCCGCTGAAGAGATTGAAAATGTTGAGTTAGTGACAACGCAAGGTCAAGGCCATGGCCGAGTGATGAAGTGTGGACAAGTCTTCAGTAGTTTTGACCGTTTACTCGATCGTGCTTGGTAATCTTCATGCTTGCGAATTGGCTCGGTCCGTTTTGGGCTAATTCGATTTGAAAGTAATACCTCGGATTGTTTTTCGTCTATGGTATCGCTTTTCTCGTTATGAGATAAAAACAAAAAAGGACAGCCGAAGCTGTCCTTTGATCGTTAACTTTACAGAAAGTCTGCAAGGTTGGGCTTAGTTACAGTTAGCTACGCCAACTTCTTTCCAAACGCCCCATTCGCCAGATTGGCTAGGATCGTCACCCTGAGTCCACCATTTCGCTTCCCAAGTTTTACCTGCATGAGTGACTTGGTTGCCGCCAGTGTACACTGCGCTTGCATCCCATGCGTTGTCACAGGTACCAGGGTTTGGATCGGTGGTATGCTGTGCAACAACAACAGTTGCGCTTGCCGTTGAAGACGCTTTGCCGTCGCTCACACTTACGGTAAAGCTTAGGCTAGTGTCTTGCGGGTATTCAGCAGCAGTGAAAGTTACTTTAGAACCTTCAACCGTTGCGTTCAAACCTTGAGGAAGCGTCCAGTTGAAAGTAAGAGTATCGTTGTCTGCATCGCTAGAGGCTGACGCATCTACAACCACAACGTCACCAGCGTTTGCTGTTGCTGGAGCAACAACTTGCGCTACTGGCGCATTGTTCGCTGGGTCAACCACACCTGCTGGCTTCACAGTTACTACAACAAGGTCAGATGCCGTTGCACCTTCGTTGTCAGTCACTGTCAGCTTGAAAGTTAATTGCTCCTCAACAGTAACCTCTGCTGCATCAAAGCTTGCTTTCGCTGTGTCTGCGCCTGCTAGTACCACTGCTGTACCAGATACTTGTTCCCACGCGTAACTCGCGATAGTACCGTCAGAGTCTTTCGATAGGCTACCATCTAGAACCACACTTGCTGGGCCAGTTACAGATTGATCTGCGCCAGCAGCTGCGGTTGGTTTACGGTTTGGTTGAGGAACCACACCGCCAGCCATACCTTCGTGCATTGCGTTGAGAATGTCGCCGTTATCCGCGTCGATTTCCCAAGAGAATAGACCCGCTAGACCTAGAGACTTAGCGTAGCTACCTTTTGCTAGCACTGAGCGATGGTCATCAAATGTGATCAACTCACCCGTTGTGCGGTTCCACACCCATGGTGCTTCTGCTTGTGCATCATAGCCGTACTCGAAGCCGTTGATGCCAGTGTTGTTGGCACCTAGCATAAATGACTTAATGCCTTTGTAGTCGATTACGCCATCTTCCCAAACACCTTGCGCTGTGCTGCCCTTCAGTTTACCTGTTGCAGTACCTGTCATTGGGTCATTTGGATCGGTTAGCGTATCTGGAGTTACGCCTTCCCAGCCACGACCGTACATTGCTGTACCAAGTACTAGCTTGTTCGCAGGAACGCCTTGAGCAAGAAGAAGCTGGATGCCGTTATCTGCTGTGTAAGCAGGACCTTTGTACGGTTCGCCGTTCTCATCAACGCCACTACCGTCACACTGACCAGGGCGCATGAATGAACCACAGTAAAGCGCAGTTTGGTGACCAGGAACGTTGTTCCAACCGCCATAGAAGTCGTAAGTCATCGCGAAGATGTAGTCCATGTATTGAACCGCATCTGCATAGTCTACGTCTTCAATCTTGTCGTAACCGACACCGATAGCTGACGTTAGCTCGTAAGTACGGCCTGTCTCAGCTTCTAATTCATCAAGCATTACGCGCAATTCACGCATCAGTGCGATGTAAGCAGGGCCATCGTTTACAGGGTCGCCCTTATCCGCGGCTGCACCGCCGCCACCTGGGAATTCCCAGTCGATATCAACACCGTCATAGAATTTCCAAGTTTTCAGGAACTTCTTAACCGATGCGACGAATGTGTCTCGGTTTTTCTTGTCTACGAAATCGAAGAATGGGTCAGACAGCGTCCAGCCACCGATAGATGGGATGATTTTTAGATCAGGGTTACGTTGTTTCAATGCCATTAGCATTGCGTAGTTACCCTTGATAGGTGTGCTGTATTCATGACCAGCTTGTGGGAAGCTCTTCTGATAAGCGGCCCAAGGGTCGTGGATCACGACTTCGTAGTCAGGCACGCCTGTACAAGCGGTTTGTAGTGCATTGAAGCTGTTGCCGCCAACAGACTTCACAGACTCATTTGGGCCACAAATTGGGATAAAACCGTAAAGGATGTGAGTCAAGTTGTCGACTGGCATGTTATCGACCGTGTAGTCACGACCATAGATGCCCCACTCAACAAAATACGTACCCATCACGACACTTGGATCGGTATTGTACGTTTTGTTGTTTGGATCAACATTCATCGTCAGTGGCTTCAAGTGAGAACCATCGGTATCTGCAATCGTGATTTCAGATGGTGCGCTTTTCGCACAACCTGTCGCATCACACGCCTCGATTTCCATTTGGTATAGGCCGCCCTGACCATATTCAAATGTCGCTGTTGTTTGGCTACCAGTGATTGGGCCGGTTGCTACTTTTGCACCATCAAAATAGACGTTGTAAGTATCACCTGGCGTGCCACTCCACTGGTTAAACTTAACAGTGATCTTCGCTTGCTCATGGTATTTCACCATGTCGTAGTAGCCTGACGTGGTTTCCATCGCGAGTTCAATTTTAGAAAACTGAAGGTTGTTGGAACCGTACATATCGATACTTGGCGCGGTTGGAGCCGCAACTGCAGCACCTGATAGTGCTAAAGCAACGCCAGCTGCACATAGGTTAAATCGAATCATAACTTCTCTCTCAATCCTTGGATTCATGTTCTACCTAGAACATAGGCTGCTCTTGCACCAGATAAGATGATTGGATTTACTCCATGTGCAAAAGCATCACACTCAGCATTTCAGAGAGTTTTTTTTCGTCAAAAAAAATTAAGACGGTTTTCGAGGCACTTGAGAGAACTTAACTAAAACTCGCACTCTGTTACACAGAAAGTGTC
>NZ_WXWT01000384.1:0-12444 GCF_009904725.1 Vibrio sp. V43_P6S15P86 | reverse complement strand
TACAACTAGTGATGTGTGCTACTATTCGCCTCCAACGCATTTGAGGCCCGTATGCTGACCAGTAACATTCAAAAATCGATTCGTAATAGCTATCAAAACCTGCAAGATCAACTTGATAACTTTGTACCTAGAAGAGCACAAAACTACCTTGTTGCAGAGATTGCAAAAACGCTGTGCGGTCAGTACCACAAATCTAACCGAATACTGGTTGCAGAAGCAGGGACTGGAATTGGTAAGTCGCTCTCCTATCTAATGGCTGCCATCCCCGTGGCTGTACATAACAATAGAAAAGTGGTTATCTCAACGGCGACCGTAGCTCTGCAAGAGCAGCTCATAAATAAAGACCTCCCTCTTTTCCGTCGGATTACCGACCGAGAGTTTTCTTTTATTTTGGCAAAAGGCCGTCAACGCTATTGTTGTGCAGAAAAACTTGCTTCAGCTTGTGGTGCTGATGGTGGTCAGTTAACCATGTTCGAAACCAAGCCTAAGCAAAAAGATATAGAGCTGTTGGAAACAATGCATCGCTCTCTTGCGCAAGGTAAATGGGACGGTGACCGTGATTCTTGGCCTAAAACCATCGATGATAAGCTTTGGCAACTGATTGTTAGTGATAAACACAGTTGCAATAACAGCTTACCCGGCCATCGCGGCTGTCCATTTCAAAAAGCGCGCTCGGAGCTGGATAAGAATGATGTCATCATTGCGAACCACTCTCTCGTCATGGCAGACGCAGACTTGGGGGGCGGAGTAATCTTACCTGAGCCAGAAAACACGATATACGTCTTTGACGAGGCACATCACTTACCTCACGTCGCCCGCGATCATGCTTCAGCATCTGCGAGCTTAAAAGGTGCGGCAGCATGGCTTGAGAAGTTAAATCAGTCGATTAGCAAGTTTTCATCGCTCGCAGACGAGAAGCGCGTAGCTCGATTTCGCAACGACCTTCAAGACGCGGTTCAGAACTTGATACCAGCACTGACTCAACTGCCCAAACAGTTCGATCCAGCTCAATTTGAAGAAGGCATCTACCGCTTTGAGCACGGTGAACTACCAGAATGGCTAGAGAACCAATCCAAAGAGTTAAAGCAGTTCAGTAAAAAAGCAAATCAAAGTGTGGCAAAAATTGCCGACCTTATTGCGGAAAGAGTAAAAGATGGGGAGCTTGCGACAAGATTGGCTGAACCAGCGCTTGCAGAACTCGGCTTCTACATTCAAAGGTTAGAAAACCTAGCGCAAGTCTGGCACTTGATGGCTGAGCCAACTCGTGAAAAAGGTGCGCCTTTAGCTCGCTGGTTAGAAACCCACCCCGATCGCGAGGGTGATTTCATTGTGAGTGTTTCTCCGCTTGAAATTGGATGGCAACTCGACCAACAAATTTGGAGCAGGTGCATTGGCGCCATTTTAGTTTCCGCAACGATGCGTGCATTAAACTCCTTCCATTACTTTTGCCATCAGGTTGGTATTGATGGAAAACCAGAATCAGGCACACAGTTTTTAGCACTTGCGTCACCATTCGATTACCAAAACCAGGCAGAATTGCTCATCCCTGCGATGAAATATGAACCACCAGCGCCTCAATTTACTGAATATCTTATTGAGATATTGCCTAAGTACTTGGAAGACAAGAAAGCCAACTTAGTATTATTCTCATCCTATTGGCAGATGAACCAAGTTGCGAAGGCGCTGTCTTCGGAGTTCATAAAAAAAGGCTGGGCGTTGCAAGTTCAAGGTGAAAGCTCACGTCAAGAAATTCTAAAAAAACATAAAAAGCTAATAGAATCAAATAAAACTAGCATCTTATTTGGTACTGGCAGTTTCTCTGAGGGGCTAGATTTACCTGGCGAATTACTTGAAAACTTGGTGATTACAAAAATTCCATTTGGTGTTCCAACCTCCCCTGTCGAACAGGCTCACTCCGAGTATATCGAGAAAAAAGGAGGGAACCCGTTTATGCAAATAACTGTACCTGACGCAAGCAAAAAGCTGATCCAGAGCGTAGGTCGCTTACTGCGTAAAGAGAGAGATTCTGGTAGAGTAACGATTCTTGATCGACGCCTAGTCACTAAGCGATACGGACAAGCCTTAATCGACTCACTACCTCCATTTAAACGTAAAATAGAATATTAGAAGAATCACCATTTATGGAAATGATTGAGCCAACTATGCTGTTGGTGTTGGCGCTTGTCGCTTTTGTCGCTGGATTTATTGATGCAGTTGCCGGTGGTGGTGGCATGCTAACCGTACCTGCTCTACTATCGTTGGGCTTGCCGCCCCATATTGCACTAGGCACCAATAAACTTGCGGCTACCTTTGCCTCTTCTACTGCGGCATTTACGTACTACAAGAAACGTTTATTCAAGCCTCAATGCTGGGGAAGAGCATTTGTTGCGACGCTTGTCGGAGCAACATTAGGTACCCTACTTGTGGACGCGATTAGCACGGATTGGCTAGAAAAAGGGTTACCTCTTGTTATTTTAGCGGCGGCGTTATACACCGTCTTCCATAAAACACCGCACTCTCCTCATCAAAGTCCAATTCCCGAGCCTTGCCCAAAACTTCATAGAAAACAGTACATGCAAGGATTATCCATAGGGTTCTATGACGGGCTCGCAGGGCCTGGAACTGGGGCTTTTTGGACGGTAAGTTCAATGGCTCTGTATCGGCTGAATATCTTGCTCGCCTCTGGCTTAGCAAAAGCAATGAACTTTACCAGCAACTTTACCTCTTTGATTACGTTTGCAGTCCTCGGTCATATCAACTGGGTGCTAGGCTTAACAATGGGGGTATGTTTAATGGCTGGCGCTTTTGTTGGCGCGCATTCCGCCATTCGGTTTGGTTCTAAATTCATTCGCCCTGTATTTGTTACTGTCGTCAGTATACTGGCCATAAAATTGGCTTATGACGCATGGTTTGTAGGTTTGTCATGAACATTTCTCAACTCCAGGAAAACCTAGAACAAATGGCGAAGCAAGCCGCTGTTCTTGACCGTCAAAGAGGCGAACACCATGTTCCGCTTTTTGATGAGCGCTTATTTGGTTGTCGCTCTCGCTTACTTACTCCTTGCGTAAAAGAAGCAAAAGCCACGCTGGATGCGATTGTGCGTGAGCAAAATGAAGGTAAGCTCACCGCTTTGCGTGCTGAGTACCTCACTGAACGGTTAGTAGCGCAAATAGGTGCGATTCAACGCGAGATTTCTACCACCAAAATTCGCAAGAATGAGATCAAACATAGCAGCCATTTCCGCAAGCCTATTAACGTGCTTTATCAGGAACTCGCTCAACACCAAGAGTGGGCAAGACGCTTGCGCGAAATGGTGTTAGAAAAAGAACGTGCTGTCGAAACCGCTCCTAGTTTTATGCGTGCCGAGGCTCAGAAAGTGTTACTAGCGACCGAGCAACGTTTGGCACGTTGTGAGGCAGCGCTTCTGAAACTAGAGAACCAAATTACACATAGGGAAAAACACCAATAATGGCCGAACAACCAACCTCGCCTTTAGATGACGCACCTGAAGAGATCAAATTGGCTGTCGATTTGATCTATTTACTTGAGAGCAATGAGATAGATCCAGAAGTTGCGCTTAACGCTTTGAAGATCGTGCAAAGCGACTTAGAAAACAAATTAAAAACAAAGTAGCCCAACGTTTCGCTCCTTTCACCGAGACTCGTTTTCAGTGCTCTTGCACAATGATACTATTCATAAAAAAGTACGCCCTCAAAAAGGATAAACAATGAAAGTAATCAGCTTTAACATCAATGGACTACGTGCGCGACTGCACCAACTCCAAGCGCTAATCGACAAACACCAACCAGATGTGATTGGCCTTCAGGAAATTAAAGTTCACGATGAAGCATTCCCGATTGAAGCTGTCGAAGCCATGGGCTACAAAGTGTATTTCCATGGTCAAAAAGCGCACTACGGTGTCGCAATGCTTTGTAAGCAAGAACCTCTACACGTACAAAAAGGGTTCCCGACGGATAACGAAGAGCACCAAAAGCGCATGATCATGGCAACGTTTTTAAATGAAAACGGCGAAAAGGTCACGGTGCTAAACGGCTACTTCCCTCAAGGGGATAACATCAGTCACGAAACCAAATTCCCATACAAACGTCAGTTTTATAAAGATCTGATGACCTACCTAAACGATCATCACAATAGTGACGAGCAATTGATTGTTATGGGTGACATCAACATTAGCCCTATTGATGCAGATATCGGTATCGGCGAACCAAACCGTAAGCGTTGGCTAAAAACAGGTAAATGTTCATTCCAACCGGAAGAGCGCGAATGGCTGAAAACCTTGCTAGATTGGGGCTTTGAGGACACCTTCCGCAAGCTATATCCAGAAGTGAACGATCAATTCTCGTGGTTTGATTATCGCTCTCGCGGATTTGATGATAACCGAGGTCTACGAATTGATGTCATTTTGGCGACCCCTTCTCTCGCGCAAAAATGTATTGAGTCGGGTATCGATTATGAATTGCGCGGTATTGAAAAACCTTCAGACCACGCTCCAATTTGGTCGACGTTCAAGTAATACATAACTGAGCAATAAGCGGGACTCAACGCTAAGCTTACCCCATGAAAAAGTGAGACTCTGTCTCCCTTTTTCATGCAAGTTACTTTCTACTCAGCTAGTTCAGCGGCCAAACCGTTTGACCATCAACACTGACTGGCGTTTGAGCAAATTCGTTAAGACAGTAGCCGGTATTGCTGCTTGCAAAGTAAGTGAGCGGCATCGGTGGTAGATTCAGCGCCACAACCTGCTGTTTCGCTTTTTCTGTGAACGAGAAGCCCCACATATCTAAATAGCTCGTCATGTCTCGCTGAGAGATGTAGCTCAGAGCAATAAGCAACCAGTCGTTGTTTGAGATGCTATTTGCCTCTTCACGAGAGTAGTTGGCGAAACCAATACTCAATCGTCTCTCATTCCAAAGCGCATCATCCGATTTTAAGCGGTTAAACTCACGTTCAATCAGGTGCAATCGCGCCAATAAATGCCAACCATTTTGCAGTACACCTTCATGCTGCGTCGCCATCATCATTTGAATGTAAACGCGAGCTCCCCAACTCCAACCAGTTTGATTTTGCGCTGCCATGTAAGCGTTTGGATCCGCTTGAGTTCGGCTTGCTTGCAATAATTCAAACTGGCCTTTGAAATCCAAACTTTGGCAAGTTGAAACTTTCCCCGTATTCTGGAAGAAACGAGACTTACTGTAATACGAGTAGTAATTGGTCGTTGAATGCCCTTCCCAACCAGCAAATCGGAATCGACCTTTTTCCAAGCCATGACCAAGCTCATGTAAATCACCGTGACCGAGTGGGCTGAATGACCAGTAAGCATCGTATGGGTTACCAGAACAGCCGTAACCACACGTCGCTTGGTCAGCGTTCATATGCTTCATCATATCAATATTGGCGATTTCCCAACCTTGATTTTTGGCATACTGGATAATTTCCGGAACCTCATCGATACCCGGCCCTTGGAAACCAGCCAAGACATGTGGGTAGTTATGAACATACTCTTCTGTCGCCAGCGCCATTTCAGCTGGTGTCGACCACATCTCATCGTTGACAGATTCAAGCATTTTGTCGCGTTTAGAGTGTACCTCAAATCCAGGCGTGATCAGTTCAGCCCAATCGAACAAATTCGCTTCAAGCTGCTGAATAAACGCATCGTTATCCTTTTCACTTCTCCATACAGGGTGTTGCGCTACATGGCTAAATGTTAGATCCACTGGTACATCATTATTGTTAAAGTGAACCTGGATAGGCCCGCCATAAGGTGAAGTCAGCGTGATGCTTTCACCCGGCTTCACCTCATAGGCGAAAGAAGTCAGCATTTTTGGTCGCGTGTATCCATCTTTGCTGAATTCATGAGTTGCGCCACTTCTTAAACTGTTGATGACAATTTTAGTCGTCACTTTATTACTGTCATTGCGCGTGACCGTAAAGGTCTCCCCAGGAAGCGCATACACACCAGCAGAGCGGAAGTTACGCTTTGATTCCATATTAATCGTTGCGCTGATTCTCTTTACTTCAGGGCTAAACTCACTACGGCTGAAGTTCCCCATATTTGGTTGTTTTGGGTTCACGCTTCGGCTGTTGTATTGTACGTAATCGGCAAAGTACGACTTTAGGAATTCGGTCGTTTGAGTTGATTGTTTGTCCATTGGGAACACAACCGTTTGACGATAGTGATCAGCCAGCAATACCATGAGTTTTTCGTATTGGTAGCCATCTTGATTAAACAAATCTACTTTTTGTTCATCAAGCTTTTTCAACCGATGGCGAATGCTGTTTGCCCCTGCATAAAATTGACTTTCCATATTCGCAGTGTCAGGACAAGATTTGTCATCACACTGTGACAAGTCAACATTGAAGTTTTGAGATTCAAAACGAGACAACAACGCTTGTTGCGTAGCAACAGAGTCTGGCACGAAGTTCATGAGTGATGAAGGCGCCCAATCAACCAAGCCTAACTTACGCCAATAGTTATCTCCCACATAATCAACATGGAATTTTTCCAAAATGTCTCGGCCAAGTTCAGTTAGTCCTCCATCCCAATGTAGATATAGAACAGGAATTTGGGCTTGCTCAGCGTATGCCAGAGCATCGAGTATTTGTTGGTTGGTGTCGCCAGATTGCAGATGCTGTGACAAGATCAATAAGTTTGGAGTATTGGTTTGCAAGCAGCTAAGTAGCTTTGAACCATCGCATAGGTTGGCCTCGTTAAACGCCAACTCTTGTGAAACATTGTCTTTCAGCCAATTCCGAGTCGCTTGCTCATCAGGGAAGTAATAAGACTGATCCATTTGCGCGATGACAACGTTTGAAGTAGCTCCGCCTGACAACCAAGTGACCAGGTTGCTTAGCCATTGAGTCATCGCTGCATTCGAAGACTCGGGAAAGCGTTGTGCCGTTCTAAATGGGTTACTACCTAATAGCGCATAACGTTGACCATTAGCGTTTTCTCCAGCAACGCCAATTGACAACGCCTGATCTTTATAACCGCTAGCCATGGCCTTGTTGGTCATCAAGATTGTGTCGTTGAACCCATACTGAGGTGCCAAGATCGCTGCATCATGGGTTGGATCCCAATAAAGGCCAGAAAGGTTTTTCGCAATTGCAGATTTGATCGTATTCGACTGTTTCTTGTGCCCTTCCACAACTTGCCGACTTTCTCGAATGAAATCGTTTGGGTCAGAAACGAGCAGTGCATTACCAGTTTCCAGAGCTTGTTGAACTGGAGCTGGTGTTGGTTTTACTTGAGCATTAGATTGTGACTCTCCCTCTCCCCCACCACATCCAGTGGCAACGGCGGCAAGGCCCAACGATAGAATTGTTTTTTTCATTTTTACTTACTAAACAATGGGTTTATCAAATGTTAATGTAAGTACATGAATAAAAAGAAATAGTCTTTTTTATTGGTAGGAAAAATAGGAATGAAGATAACAAAATCATCAAAAAGCAATGGTACCCATTTCGATACCATTGCTGACATTAATTATTAACTTAAAGGACGTAGGTATGCCAAGAAGCGCTTCTCTGCCACTTAAAGCACCACAAGATCATAAACGTCAGTGCCATGTAGAACAGCCCCGCCGTAAGGAAAGATTCAAATGGCGCATAGTAACGTGAGTTAACTAAACGCGCAGCGCCAGTTAGATCCATAATGGTAACGATACCCGCGACCGCACTACCGTGCAGCATGAAAATCACTTCGTTTGAATAAGCTGGTAATGCTCGACGCAGTGCACTAGGCAAGATAATACGTCTGTATGTCATAAACTTACTCATCCCATACGCTTTGGCAGCTTCTACTTCACCTTTGGGCAAACCATTAATCGCACCACGAATAATTTCTGCTGTATAAGCCGACGTATTAAGAATAAAAGCGACTAAAGCACAAAACCAGGCGTTTTCCCACAAGGTATCTTTCACAGGAAAGAACTGATCCATACCGTAGTAAATCAAATACAACTGGACCAGCAACGGTGTTCCACGGAAAAAGTAAATGAATCCCCAAGAAGGTAAGCTAAAGGCATAATTCGTACTATTACGTGCCACAGCTAATGGAATCGAGACACACAAACCGATAACCAACGCTAATCCTACCAGCCAAACTGTTGTCCAAAGTCCCTGAAGATAAGTTGGGAAGCTTTCAATAATCAAAGAAAAATCCATAACTTACCTCGCATGAATACTGAACTTACGCTCAACAAGCTTGAGTAGCCCGGTCGAAACGCTGGTAAAAAACAGAAAGATGAGCGCGACAGCCATGTAAAAGGTAAACGGCATTTTCGTCGTACCTGCCGCCAACGAGCTCATTCTCACCATGTCATCCAGGCCGATGATGGAAACTAACGCAGTGGTCTTGAGTAACACTAACCAGTTATTACCAAATCCAGGTAATGCATGACGAATCATCTGAGGCAGTAAGATTCTTCTAAACGATAAGGCTGAGCTCATACCATAAGCTTTCGCCGCTTCTAGTTCACCTTTGTCCACCGCCATGATCGCTCCGCGAAAAGTCTCCGCCATGTAGGCACCAAAGATAAAACCAATCGTGAGTACACCTGCAATAAATGGGCTGACATCAATATAGTCGGGTAAGTAAGACGTCCATTCATGGTTTGGATCACTCGAAGCAAACCACTCATTGAGCGTTTCGTTAATGGAGTACAGGCTATTGTTTAAAATTATTTGTCCACCAAAGAAAATCAGCATCATCAGAACCAAATCTGGAATGCCGCGAATGACGGTGGTGTAAAGAGTGGCAATCGCCCTTGCCCATTTGTAAGGTGCTAACTTAGCTAATGCGCCAAGCATACCTAAGATCACGGCAAGAAGGAGTGAAAGCACTGCAACTTCTATCGTTACTAAAGCCCCTTTTAAAATCGAAGCTTCGTATCCTTGTAAATCTAGCATAGGTGAGTTCCTAATCCCTAAACTCAAAAAATCGACCGTTGACTACTTCTAGGAACAAGCCAACGGTCGCTTAATTACGGTTTATTCACCGTACACATCGTAGTTAAAGTATTTACCAGCAATTTCTTGATAAACACCTTTCTCACGTAGTGAAATTATCGCCGCGTCCAATTTCTTCGTTAGATCTTTATCTTGTTTACGCACGGCAATACCAAAACCTTCACCGAACCACTTAGGATCGGTCAATGACGGACCAACAAACTCGTACGCGTCGCCGCCCGCTTTATTAAGCACACCTTCTTCTAGAGCAGAGGCGTCGCCCAATACAGCGGCAACACGACCATTGGCTAAATCTAGGTAAGCCTCATCAAAAGAACCGTAACGAACAATCTCTACTTTATCGCCATAGTTATCTGTCAGATATTTGTCGTGTGTTGTTGCACGTTGAACGGCGATTTTCTTGCCATCTAGGTTGTCAAAATCCAGATTCGCACCCTTCTTGGCAATAAATTTGTTTGGAATCAGTGCGTATTTGCCAGTGAAATCGACTTTCTTCTTACGCTCTTCAGTAATAGACATCGCAGCGATGATTGCGTCGTACTTACGCGCTAGTAGAGAAGGAATGATGCCATCCCAATCTTGCGCGACAATCTTACATTTCACTTGCATTTCTTCACAAAGCGCGTTGGCCATGTCTACGTCGAAGCCTTTCAGAGAACCATCCGTTTCTGTCCAGCTAAACGGAGGGTAAGCACCCTCAATGCCGAAGCGAACTGTTTTCCATTCTTTCGCTTGAGCGACACCAGATACTGCCGTTGCAGCGATCGTTGCTGCTAATAACCACTTTTTCATTTCCATACTCCTGTGATTGCTATTTTATTTCGTTTTGTTTGTTGTGCTGGCTTAGGAGGCAATAGTCTGCCGCCTAAAAATATTAGTAAATGGATGAGATAAACTGCTGTAATCGTTCTGAATCCGGGTTTGTAAATAGCTTAGCTGGATTTCCCTGTTCTTCCACTAAGCCTTGATGCAAGAACATCACATGGTTTGATACGTCTCGCGCAAACGCCATTTCGTGCGTGACCACCAGCATGGTTCGTCCTTCATCTGCCAAATCTCTCATTACCCCTAATACTTCCCCAACAAGTTCTGGGTCAAGCGCCGAGGTTGGCTCGTCAAACAACATCACTTCAGGGTCAACTGCTAGCGCACGGGCAATAGCGGCACGTTGCTGCTGACCGCCAGATAAGTGTCCAGGATAATAGTCTTTACGCTCATATAGGCCTACTTTCTTAAGCAAGACTTCTGCGTTTTCAATCGCTTGGGCTTTTGGTACGCCTAGAACATGAACAGGGGCTTCAATCACGTTTTCTAGTACTGTCAGGTGTGACCATAAGTTGAAACCTTGGAACACCATCGCTAGACGTGAGCGAATACGTTGCACTTGCTTTTCATTAGCAGGAACGGACTCCCCTGCTCGGTTGTTCTTCATTTGGATTAATTCACCATTCACCCAAATTTCGCCTGCGGTAGGCGTTTCTAGCAAGTTGATACATCTAAGAAAGGTACTCTTACCAGAACCGGAAGAGCCAATGATGGAGATGACATCTCCTTTGTGCGCGGCAAGAGAAATTCCCTTGAGAACTTCATTTTGTCCAAATGTTTTGTGCAGGTCTTTTATATCTAGCGCTGGTACATCATTCATGCGCTCTACTCCCTGTGTTTTTGTCACTGCAATTAAGGGACTCCGCCCTCTCTAATTCGGAACAAATTAGCACCACACCCTGAAACTTGCAACAAATTATTAACCTAAATAATTCGAATAGAAAGATACGATAGCCAAATTAATATGCAATATATAGCAACTTATTCTTCAAAAGCTGAATATTAAATATAAAAAAGCCCCTTTAGAAGGGGCTTAATAAATTTACAAAAGTGTTAATTGAAACTTATTTAGGGTCGCAATGAATTAGTTAAAACGACTGACTACCAATGAGTTTGAAGTACGTAATGTCACTTCATTTTCTAGGCCTTCTTTTTCAGAAGTAATGACGCCATCCAAGTCTTCATCTAGCTCAGGCTCTGACGCTTCACCATTAGAAAAGAAGCTCATGAAAACTTTAGAGTCGATATTGCTATCGTCACTCAATACCAAAGCAGTGCGATTAAAATCGTCCGAAGCTGAAACTTTCAAACCGTTAACGGCTGATGTTGGGAAATTGTAGTAATGGAGCTCAGGAACAACAACAGAGTCACTGTCACTCTTTGTGAAAATACGATGTGTGACTTTATAGTCGCCTGAAGCCGCAAAGTAAGCGACACGAGTAAAGCCTTCTGTAGACGATGTTAAACCCATGTCCAGATCAATCACCGAGTCTGCACTTCCTTGTGTTGATACACTTGGTTTTGTGTTTGGCAGGTTATCAATATTTAAGTAAGAGCTTGGATCAACGTCAATATCCCATCCATCAGAGACCGTTTCGTTAAGTAGAGAGTCCCATCCATTAACTTGATTCTCTGAGAACGCCATGTAGACCCAAGTTTCTTTATTCGTTGCACTAGGGCGATTATATTCAACGGCCGTTTTATCTAGCTTCAGCGCATCATACGCAAAGCCGTTAGTAATAAAGCCAATGTGGAGAGTGTCGTAAGTATAATCAGAAGACGAATAAATGTTTGACGTATTATCCGCTCTGACTAAGGCGATCTCACCAGTCCCCCACGAACCAATACCATACTGGTAAAGCGCTTTGTCGCTTGAACCAGATTCATACTGGAACAACGCCGTAGGCTCACCTTTAAGCCCCATAAGCTCATCGGTAGGCAACATATCAGGGTTAGGTGACGTGAAAACATCGGTTTGCGAGACAAAGTTGTAGTCTCCACCACCTGATTCAGCATTTCGGTAATCTAGGTTAGTAAACTTATTGCTTGCTAAGTTACCGCCAGTAAAGCACTTGTTCAAAGAGTCTCGGTTAAGGGCAAACGTGGCATTACGTAGTTTCTTATCTTGTAAGAATTCTTTTGAAAACGTATTTACGCGAGCTTCTCTACCGTTAAATTCTATTGCTTGAAACGTTACAAAGCCGCCGTCAGGAATATCTTCAAGATAAAACTTAAAGTTATCAGTGGTTGGTTTGATGATGTCTCCGGCTCTTTTGCCATCTGCATCAGAGTAGTAACCGATAACATAGTTAGTCACTTGCTCTTTTGACGCTGCGCTATAGGTTAAAACCGTTTTATCACCGTTCAGCTCGGTTTTGTGGTCATACACCGTACAACCTTTTGCAGTAGCTTCACTTTCAGTCATTGTTGCTGGTATAGCAAAATCAAAAGTAAACGCTGTTTTCGGCGCAGCACCACCGCCGCCACCGCCACCGCCGCCACAACCGACCATTAACCCTGAGATGATTGCCACTAGTGGCAGTACTTTAAGCTGTTTCATGTCTTTTTCCTAAACTGAGCGGCAATGATTAGCCAAAAAATCGTCTTTGCCCTGTAGAAAGCAAGAATAAA
>NZ_WXWT01000075.1:0-12518 GCF_009904725.1 Vibrio sp. V43_P6S15P86 | reverse complement strand
CCTTTAATTATCAATCCCTTGCTAATTTAGCAAATGCTCGGGCACATTTTTGTCCAAAGATGTGCCGACGGGGCATGAAACACGACTGTGATCACCAAGCGATTCTGTCGTACCTTAATTACCAAGCGACTTTGTCATTACAATAACTACCGAGGGAAAATGTCGGGACTGATTTAGCGTACTTTTTAAAGTAATCAAATGAGCTTTAAAGGGTGCTAAGGATGTTCTATATGGATTCAAAATCACAGTTTACTGTCGATATCATTAGCAAAGTCATTGATGGCAAAATTACTATCAATAGTGCCACGCAATTACTGCAAAAATCACGAAGAACCGTTGAACGTTACTTGAGTCGCTATCGCAAGGAAGGCATTCGGTTCGTGGTTCATGGTAACACTGGTCGTGCTCCCATCAATAAAATCCCTGAGTCACTCAAGAAAGAGGTTCAAGCCCTCATTCAAACCAAGTACTACGACTTTAACCTTCAACACCTCTCTGAACTTCTGAGCAAAAATGAAGGGCTGTCGATTAAGCGTGAAACGTTGCGTTCTTGGGCTCATGACATTCACCATGTGAAGCGTTCTAAACGCCGTAGAAGTCGAGTAAGAAAGTATCGAGAGCGTATGCCATTGCCTGGACTTATGTTGCAAATGGATGGCAGTCCTCATCGTTGGTTCGGTGATGAAAAGTCTTGCTTGATTGCCATCATTGATGATGCGACCAGTGATATTCATGCGCAGTTCTTCCCGTCAGAGACTACCGAAGGCTGCATGAAAGTGATGAGAGCCTATATCGAAAAGCGAGGCATATTCAAAACTCTCTACGTGGATCGAGCAGGTATCTTTGGTGGGCCGAAACGCAGCAACTTCTCGCAAATGCAGCGAGCTTGTGATGAACTCGGTATCGAAATTATCTTCGCCAACTCACCTCAAGGTAAGGGGCGGATAGAGCGCTCCTTCGATACCTTCCAAGATAGACTGGTGCCAGAACTTCGATTGCACAACATCACCGATATGGAAAATGCGAATCGGTATTTACAAGAAGAGTTCATACCAAACTACTGGGTAGAAAACGTCATGGTTAAACCTACAAGCTTGCGCTCGGCCTTTAAGTGTGTGCCTGATGATTTAGATCTGAATACTGTCTGTGTGCAGAAAGAGTATCGCAAGATACGCCGAGACCATATGTTCAGCTTTGACAATAAAATGTATGTTATCGACTCGCCCGTTCGTTATTCGATCGTTAACCAGTAAGTGGAAATCCGTTGTCAGTTCGATGGTACATTCTCTGCCTATTTTGGTCATCGTCGGCTCGACATCACAGAACTCGTTGAGCCTCGCAAATGCAGTGAATATGGCAAAGAGGTTCAACGGAAAATAGAAGCACTAGAGCTTGTTGAACAGTTAGGAAGTATAACTAAAGCCGCTCGTATCCTTGGCTGCTCCCGTCAATCCCTCTACACCTATCAGAAAATAATGGCAGAGGAAGGGCCGATAGGGTTAAAACGGATCAATAAGCCTCTTAAACGCAGTAAGAACCGCATCCCCGAGCATGCAGAAGATAAGATTATCGAGCTGACATTGCAGAACCCTCACCTCACATTGATGCAACTGATGGTGTCATTAAAAGAGCACAATATCACTGTGAGTATCGGTACGATTAAAAATATCTGGAAGGAAGAAAAACTCAACACCAGAGAGCTTAGGATTAAAAGAGCACAGTCCCTGAACATCGAGGTGCAAGGTGAAAAGTATTAATCCTGACTAAAATGTAAGAGCATGACAGAATCGGTTGGTACTTATCCCGTCATGTTCCCTCAGTAATGACAGGGGCATGAAACACGACTCTGCCCCAAACAGTGTTACGTCAGTTAATGAACACTAAAATGGTTTCTATTAGTTTCCCTCAATTTATCTAATAACAACTAATTCCAAGAACAAATTTTTGTCCCAATAGTATCCTTATGTGTCCTTTAAGCCACTTTTGAGCGTCTATCCTATTGCATAAAATGACTCCATTACAGCAAAACACAGCAATACTGGAGCACAATTATGAAAATCACACAAATTCGCAATGCAACACAAGTCATAGATTATGCAGGTAAAACATTCCTTATTGACCCAATGTTAGCGCCAAAAGGCACTTACCCTGGATTTGAAGGAACAGCAAATTCACACTTACGCAATCCAACAGTTGAATTGCCTCTGCCTCTTGAAAGCATCATCAATGTGGACGCAGTTCTTCTAACTCATACTCACCCAGACCATTGGGATGAAACAGCAGTGAATGCGATACCTAAAGATAAATTGATTTTTGTACAGCACGAAGGTGATGAAACTATTCTTCTATCACAAGGTTTTACCAACGTTAAAATCTTCTCTGAAGAGACTGAATATTACGGTATTTCATTTACACGTACAGTCTGCCAGCATGGCTCTGATGCAGCATTCCAACATGATCAAATGGCTGAAATTTTGGGTGAAGTGACAGGCGTGATTTTTTCCCATGCCGATGAAGAAAAGTTATATGTGGTTGGTGATACGATTTGGATTCCAGGTGTAGAAGAAACCATGAAAAAAGAACAACCAGGTGTCGTTATTCTCAATACAGGTTGGGCGCATGTACTGGGCTTTGGTCCTATTATTATGGGTAAAGAAGATGTACTAAAAACACACCAAGTGCTACCTAAAGCGAAAATCGTTGCGACTCATATGGGGGCGGTTAACCATGTATTGGTGACTACTCAAGAAATGCGCGAATACGCAGCTGCAAATATGATTAGCGATTTTGTGTTTGTTCCAGAAGATGGTGAAACAGTGATAATCTAGTTTTGATGTCATAAAGCAAACCTATGGCCTGCGTTTATGAACCGCACAGAGTAGTGTACTAACATTGCTCTGTGCATTTTACTTTGGAAACGAACTATGTATCTCAATGAAAACCATAAAACTCCTTCCGTTGCTGTTGTTGTTTTCAATCGCTTTAGCCCGTTTCATATTTCTGTCCCTAGCATTGTGTTTGGAAGAGATACCCTTAATGAAGCTTTTTTCGAGCTTAAATTTGTCGCTGGAGAGGAAGGACCGATTTTATCTGATATCGGTATGGAAATTCATACCGAGGCGCATCTTGATTTCCTAGAGTATTGTGACATCATCGTTGTACCTTATTGGAGAACAATTGACGAGCGCCCTAATGAAAAGTTACTCAATGCTCTCTGTCGTGCTCATGCACGAGGCGCATTGGTTGTCGGTTTATGTCTTGGTGGTTATGTTCTCGCTTATGCTGGCTTATTAGCGGGGAAACGAGCTGCGACACATTGGGAATTAGAACAGGATTTTAGTCAACGCTTTCCAGAAGTTTCGCTCGATACGAATGCCTTATATGTTGAAGATAGCGGGGTGATAACCTCAGCAGGTACTGCCGCAGGTATCGATTGCTGTCTGTATGTTTTCCGAAAATACTACAGCAGTACGATTGCGAACCGAGTAGCAAGAAGAATGGTTGTGCCTCCATACAGAGATGGTGGGCAAGCTCAGTTTATCGATCAACCTATACCTGTGACGACATCTGATTCACGTATCAATGCATTAATGGACAATATCAGGCGTGATATCAATCAAAAATATTCACTGGATGAGCTAGCAGATTCAGTGATGATGTCCCGCCGAACTTTTACGAGAAAATTTAATAGAGCTACAGGTATGTCATTTGGAGAATGGCTGACGGCTGAGCGACTAAACTTGGCTCAGGATCTACTTGAATCTACAGATTTGTCTATTGAACAGATTGTTGCAAAAACAGGGTTTAGCTCAGTTCTCATTTTCAGAGATAAATTTAAAGAGCGTTATGAGGTAACCCCTAACCGATGGAGGAAAACGTTCCACCAACAGCCTTAGAAAAATATTCAGCGTTCCAACTAAGGTTTGCCATACATTTCCTCATGTCAATTCCGATTATTAGGGAGGTTAGCGTAGCTCATTAATGTCCAAAAGCTTGCTGGCGTAGTTCAAAGCAGACACTTGCTTTGGGTTACTCGACTCCAAGTAACTTTATTGCTATGTTTCGCAAAATATATGGAGAATCTCCTGCACGTTATTTTTCCTGATGCCGTGCAGAATAAAGTGTTGACCGGCTGAGGGAAAAATGAAAACCAAAATAATAATGTCGTTTCTACTCGCTACATTGTGTGTCAGTGTCAGCGCCAGTATGAATGAGCCGAAATACCATTCTGCGCTAACAGCCAAAACGGCATTCAGTGAAGACAGAGATAAGCCAGTAGAATTCTACTACTGGTATCCCACAACGAATGAAAAAAACAACTTTACGTTTGGTAGGGGTAACATTTTTAAATCAGTCGAAACGCAGTTAGATGCCCCGTTAGCAAGTGGAAAATTTCCCGTTGTGCTTTTGTCGCAGGGCGGAACACGGTCAGCATTTTCCCATAGTGGTTGGATAGCTTCGGGCCTAGCGAAACAAGGTTATATCGTTGTTGTACCAAAGCCTCCTGCACCAAACGAAATCAATGCAGAAATGGCTGTTGATGAAATCACATTCAGAACCAGTGATTTGGTGCTTGGGCTGAACGAATTAAGTTCGGTCGGGATACTGTCCGGAGGCGTAGATACTGATGCAGTGCAGGGTGTCGGCTTTTTTCTGGGCGGGACATCTATGCTGATGCTCTCCGGAGCGCAAATAAGCCCGGAGAAATATCGAACATCGTGTCACAACGTCACCAATGTAGACTGTCATTGGTTACGTGAAAATAACGTTGATATTACCAACATCCCGGATCAAAAATTCCCCCGATTTCAGTCTGAAAACAAACTGAAATCGGTCGTCGTTATCAACCCTGAGCTAACGAAAACTTTTGTCCCTGAAACTCTGGCCTTGATGAACAATGCTATCACCGTGGTGACGCTTTCTGATCGGCTACATCCCGCACTGACACCAGCCGAATCACTTGTTGCTCTTCCCAATGTGACGTTTCAAGAGATTCCTAGTGCGAGTCAGTTTAGTGCGTTCGCAGAATGTACTGAGCGTGGCATTAAAATTCTCGCATCAGAAGGGGAGGAAGCACTTTGCCAGGAGCGTAACGAGGTTTCCAGAAAGGACAATCACCAGCAAATTTTGGATGTAATTCTGGCTAGCTTAACAAAGTCATAAGGGTGCAACAATGCGGAGCTTTCTTACACATTGTGTTCTTGGACCTGCAAAGCGAGAAGTAAGTTTTTCAGGCTTGTCCCCACAACATATTGCAAGACCTATTAATGACGGTATTATTTGCCCTAATGGAGTACTTGTACCAGCATTTTAAAACTTAGAAGAACACACAAAATACCAACGATTTTCTTAAGAACTTTATTTGGAAAATACTCTGCGCAACGCACTCCGAGGCTAGTAGTTAAGTAGCTGCTAATGGAGAAGCTGATCATTGCAGGAAGGTATATGTATCCTAATACTAAGTTGTTCCAATCTGTATTTTCCCATCCGTTTAACATGTAACCGAGGCTTCCTGATAGCGCGATAGGGAAACCTATCGCAGCAGAGGTGCCAATAGCTCGTTTTACCTCAAAATTTTGCTGGACAAGATAGGGGATGATCAACCCCGCACCGCTTATTGAGACAAGTGCTGATACAGAGCCAATCACAGAGCCTACAGTGATGTTACCGATAGCCCCATGTGGGTTAGGGTTGTACTCATTTTCAGTGTTGAGAAACATCTTATAAGCTACATACAACATGAATACGCTGAAAAAACCTGCCAGATAGATTCCCTGTAGATACGATGCTACGAATGTGGCGCAAAATGTTCCGACTAGAACTCCGCTCAACATTTTTACTACCATTGTCGAGTCTACATTCTCTTTTTTGTAGTGAGCGCGCATGCTGCCCAATGTTGTAATAATCATTGAAGCCATTGATGTCCCTAACGCAAGATGGACCACTTCTGTATCAGCTATTCCCTGTAGTGAAAACAGAAACGCAAAAATAGGGACGGCCATTCCACCACCACCCACACCAACGAGTCCAGCGAGAAAGCCAATGCCCAAGCCTGCTGTAATGTAATAGATAATAAAGATAGGTTCGTTCATGATGGTTCTGCCTTCGATAAAATGGTCGTTGCTAAAATGTTACTCGAACGCTAACTTGCTATGGTAACGTTAAGAGGACAGAAAATAATGAATAATGGCCAAAATGGAATTGAGTAAATAAAGTGACAAACTCTGACTACAGCGAATGGAAAAATGGAGCCGCACTGATCGCTAAGGAGTGGCAGCATGAAAGGAGCGACTTCAACCATTTGGATCAACGGCCACATAATTGGCACAGTCATCATCGAGGCCAGTTACTGTGTATAGATGAAGGGCTAATTCAGGTCAAAACCGATGAAGGAACGTGGATACTACCACCTCACCGAGCTGGTTGGATCCCCCCGGGTGCGATGCACAGTGTTTATTTTTGTGGTTCTCTGAAAGGTCGTTCATTACTGTTTACTCCAGAGAGCTGTGAGCGGTTTCCAATGAGACCTTGTGTGATCCAAATGAGCGATGTGTTGAAAGCCCTATCGGTTAGAGCATCGATATGGAGCAAAACAGACGATCTATCCATACAGTCTTTACGTATTCTCGCCGTAATATCCGATGAAATCGTCAATAGCCCTCATGAGTCACTCCACATCCCACTGCCCAGAGATCCGAGACTGCAAAAAGTTACTCAAGCGATTTTAATAGACCCAAACAGCAAACATTCTGTGGAGCATTGGGCAAAGATCGGGGCAGTCTCATCTCGGACGTTAAGACGATTGATTCGAAGTGAGTTAAACATGAGTTTTAGTGAATGGCGGCAACAAGCACTGCTAATACATTCGTTAGAAATGATGGCTCGCGGAGAATCCGTAGGAGCGGTTGCACATGCTTTGGGTTATTCGACGCCCAGTAACTTTATCGCTATGTTTCGTCGGGTCTATGGTGATTCACCCACGCGTTACTTTTCGAGTCGTGGCATATAGTTGCCAAGAGCTTACCTAAATTAGGTTCGTTTTTATGTACTGAGGTTTTACATACATTTACTCACCCAACATAAGCAAGTGCTTCTCTCACCAATCTTCTGTTTGGGCCATTATCTCTAACATCCAGACGCGAAATAGCATAAGATACACGGCCTTTACTAGCACTGAGCCACTCATCGTAATGACAGATAAAACACAGCAAGCGACATTTGCCGATCTTGGCCTGATTCCAACCTTAGTCGAGCGACTAGAAGCGTTAGAATACAGCCAACCGACGCCCATTCAATCTCATACCATTCCTTATATCCTTGAAGGGAAAGATATTGTTGGCGGTGCCAATACGGGCTCTGGTAAAACCGCTGCTTTTTCGCTGCCAATTCTGCAAAAAATTGTTCAGCAAGACGAATCAAATAATCGACGTGGTAACTTCGTTTCTCACCTGATTTTAGTTCCAACTCGTGAGCTGGCATCACAGGTGGCATACAACGTCAAATCTTACTCATACCATCTGAGAGATAAGATCAAAACGGTTGCCGTATTTGGTGGTGTATCGGTGAACCCACAAATGCTAGCGCTTCGCGGTGGCTGTGACATTATCGTAGCTACGCCGGGTCGATTACTTGATCTGGTATCCAGTAACGCGATTAAGTTGGACCAAGTAAAAATGCTCGTGCTCGATGAAGCTGACCGTATGTTGAGCCTCGGATTTACCGAAGAACTGAATAAGATTCTTGCGTTACTGCCAGAGAAGAAACAGACGCTGTTATTTTCTGCTACTTTCCCTGATAAAGTCACGACGCTGGCTCAGCACTTGCTCCGCGACCCTGTTGAAGTTCAGTTGCAGAGCGCAGAAGCCAGCACTTTGGTGCAACGCGTGTTTAGTGTAAATAAAGGTGAGAAAACGGCGGTACTTGCGCACTTAATCAAACAGCATCAGTGGCGACAGACTTTGATTTTTGTGAATGCTAAGAATGCCTGTAACCATTTAGCTCAAAAACTGTCAAAACGCGGCATTACTGCTGAAGTTTTCCATGGTGATAAAGGGCAGGGCGCTCGTACTCGTGTACTTGACGGTTTTAAGTCTGGCGAGATTCAAGTTCTTATTGCCACCGATATCGCAGCACGTGGCCTTGATATTGAAAAGCTGCCAGTGGTGATTAACTTCGATCTCCCGCGTAGTCCTGCTGACTATATGCATCGAATAGGGCGTAGTGGTCGTGCTGGTGAAGTGGGTCTAGGGTTATCTCTTATCGATTACGATGACTACCACCATTTCAAAGTGATAGAAAAGAAAAATAAGTTCCAACTTGAACGCGAGCAGGTAGTCGGTTTTGAAGTGGAAGACGATCAGAGTGAAGCCTACTTTTTACCAATGAAACCGCGAGCAAAGCCAGCAGGTACGGGTAAAAAGAAGAAAAAGCGTAATCAATAGAAAACGTAAACTACCTGTGAGTTTACTTATGGGAGGCGCTGGAGAAGGGGGCGCACTAGCTTGAGTATTCTCTTCTAGCCATTTCTTTAAAGAACAATAGAGCCTTGCTGGATCTACCAGTAGGGCTCTATTGCTTTTCAAGGTTATGTACTATCGACGCGTCAGACGTCCACGAGGTGAGCGTTTTTTAAATGCGGATGCAGCTTTAGCTTGTGACTTAAGGATAGAGTCAACGGTTAGCGGCATTGGCTCTTTAGGTTCAAGACCATGAGGGAACGTACGAGCTCTCGGTGGTAAATCATATTCTTCTTCACTTGCGCGTGGCATGCGCTTAAAGCGATAAAGGTAAAAGTTTTCTAATTTTTCTCTCGCCCATTCGGTCTTCTTTAAATACTTCACACTACTTGCAATCGAAGGCTTAGTGTTAAAGCAATTAAAGCGCATTGCTGTATCTAGAATGTCCCAGCCATAAAAATCCACCAACTCTTGCAACATTGTCTCTAGCTTTAACCCGTGTAGTGGGTTGTTCCGTTGCAGTTCGATTCTTTCTTCGTCAGTCATCATTTTAGGGGCCTTACTCATCAAAGGGTGGAGTTTAGCAAAGTATACATTACAGAGATATCTATAGTTAGGCAGCGATGGTTTGGGTTGCAACTCGATTTGATGTTGTTAGTGCGTACTTGCATGAGAAAAATTAACCAATTACCTGTGTGAATTCAGACACGTTTTTCTACCTTGAAAAGCACAGGTGGAGTTACGACTGTTCCTCTTCTTGAATTGCTGTTCAAAAACTCTCACTAAAGATCCGCGTACTCTAATGTAATGTTAAATCTTTGCATAGTAAGTGAGATTTTTGTTGCTCTTTTACTAATGTCTAATATTCCTACCGATAGAAACACATGCTTAATAGGTTCAAATCAAAAATTAGCCATACCACTTTCTTGGTGTGGCCTCGATGTTTGATGTGGGTGTTGTCTCGTATTGGTCTGTATACCAAGCGAAACTCTAGTTGGCATAGTTCAACGTTGAAATATAACAAAGGATAGCTCAATGTCTGACTCAAGTAAGACCTTTTACAGGGATGTGCGCAAAAAGCCGCATGAATTTGAAAGTCGTGAAGACTTTCTAAACCATGATTTAACCATCATGAGCTTTCGTCGCTGGGGTATTCATTTGCCATCACGTGATTACAGTATTGAAATCGAAGACTGGGTGCCTGCATTAGCCGCAACCATTGGTAAAGTGGTGATGGTCACCGCTATGGTTGCTGCCTTTGCTGCTCAGTTCGGTTTATCTCCGGAGTTCGTTGCAGAAAACGTGCGTTACGAATTGCTTATCGCGGGTGCTCTGTTCGTTATTCTGTTTTCTGCCATCCTAAACCCGAATGCAAACTTAGCCGGTACCCACGGCCCAATGATACCGCTGATTCCCATGATTGCTGCCGCAGGAGGGCATCCTCTGGCGCTTGGCTTGATGGTATGTGCTTTTGGCTTAATTCTCGCTTTGACTAAAGGCGGTTCTAAACTCATGACCTTGACTGGCATTGGGGTTCGAGGAGGGTTATTGATCTACCTAGGCGCTGTTGGGTTGCTCGGACAGATTAATAAGACTGAGGCGTGGGCTGCAAGTACAGATCAAGGTTACATTTCGTTTATTGTCATTGGTCTAACGGTTATGGTTTATGCCTACCTAGCTAAGATCAACAAGCGTTGGTTGGCAATCCCATTGTGCTCTGCACTCGCGGGTATTGTTGCTTATTTGATGGGCGCTGAGTTTGCTTTTACCACTGAGCCGGGCCTGCCTAATTTCAGTCCATTCTATTGGTGGGGTGAAGATACAGGCTGGCAACTAGGTTGGCCAACCTTAGAGCATTTTATTGCCGTTACGCCATTTGCTCTACTTGCTGTTGCTATGTGGTCTCCCGACTACCTTGGCCATCGCGTGTTTCAAGAACTTAACTACCCGAAAGAAGCGAAAGGCGTACTCATGGATGTCGACGACACGATGGTCGGAGCGTCTGTTCGTCAGGGGGTTGGCTCACTATTAGGTGGCGGAAACCTAGCTTCTTCTTGGGGAACGTACATGATTCCAGCCGCAATTGCTAAACGTCCTATTCCAGGTGGCGCACTGTTAACGGGTTTCATGTGTATTGCCGCTGCGGTAATTGGTTACCCTATGGATCTAGCGATGTGGGAACCTGTTCTGCGCGTTGCTTTGATTGTCGGTGTATTCTTACCACTTCTTGAAGCGGGTATGCAGATGATCCACAAGCATAAAGATTCACTCAGTGCAGGTATCTGTATTTTTGCCTGTGCATTCGTTAATCCAGTCTTTGGCTGGGCAATCACGATGCTACTGGATAACCTTGGACTTATCGGCGACCATGAGCGTGCTAACGAACTCTCGCGAAAAGATAAATACCTGATTCCTGGCACTGCATTTATCGTTTGTGCAGGTTCGCTTGCTGTCGTTGGTCAGCTTCCGGGTATTCCTGCTCTGATCGGTTAATCGAATTATGTTCTAAAGGACTAGTTGGAGTGGTAAGTAAGATGGCTTTCTCAAGCTATGCCTATTTCTCAAAAGTAAAAGGTTTGGACTGTGTAGTTAAGCCTTCAAAGCGCATGTAGGGAAAGTAAGGCGCAAACAAAAAGCTACCTAGTAATAGGTAGCTTTTTGTATAGACATTTAGCCTACGAAGTCGTGACTAAATAATTGATTCAATGCCATATTTTTCGCCGTAGTGTTCAACGACAAAATCAATGTCTTTGTCACCGCGACCGGATAAGTTGATCAGAATTGAGCCAGTTTCTCCTTGCTTCGCGAGTTTAATCGCGTAAGCGACAGCGTGTGCGGATTCAATCGCTTGAATAATCCCCTCTTCGCGAGACAGTTCAAAGAATGCATCAATCGCTTCGTCATCACTGATTGAGCCGTAATTGACACGGCCAATGTCCTTTAAGTAACTATGCTGAGGTCCAACCGATGGGTAATCCAAGCCGCTTGCTAAAGAGTACACTTCCTGAGGTTCGCCTTGCTCATCTTTAAGCATGTAAGACTTAAATCCGTGCATGATACCTGGCTCACCGAGTGTGAGTGTTGCAGCATGCTCGCCAACCTTTTTCAAAGAGCGGCCCGCGGGCTCGACGCCGTGAATAGCGACTTGTTCATCGTCTAAGAAAGCAGTAAATAGCCCCATCGCGTTAGAACCACCTCCAACGCATGCGACGAGATTATTGGGTAACTTGCCTGTCATTTCTTTGAATTGAACTCGTGCTTCGTTGCCGATAATTGACTGGAAATCTCGTACCATTTTTGGGAATGGGTGAGGGCCAACGACGGATCCTATCGCGTAAAGTTGTGTGTCAGGATCTTTTAGGTAGGCTTCGAAGGCAGAATCAACCGCTTCTTTGAGAGTCTTGCGCCCGTGAGTAGCAGGGATGACATTGGCACCAAGGATTCTCATACGGACGACATTCGGGTGCTCTTTGGCAATATCAACTTCACCCATGTAAATATCGCACTTTAAGCCGACCAGTGCGGCGGCTGTCGCAAGCGCGACCCCATGTTGCCCTGCGCCAGTTTCAGCAATCAGTTTCTTCTTACCCATCTTTTTAGCGAGAATGGCTTCTCCTAAGCAGTGGTTAATTTTATGTGCGCCTGTATGGTTTAAGTCCTCGCGCTTTAGGTAGATGTCTGCTCCGTATTTCTTAGACAAGTTTTCTGCATGGAAGATTGGGCTAGGTCGTCCAACAAAGTGCTTATACAGGCGAGCAAGCTCCGCTTTAAATTCAGGATCTTTGCTGCATTCCTCATAAGCTGCGTTGATGTCACGCATGATTTGTTCAAGCTCCGGCGGCACGAAGCTACCACCGTATTCACCAAAGTATCCTTCTTCATTGGGCATGGTGAGATCAAACGAGTTTTTCATTATTTACATCCTAGTTAACGAAAGTATTGATACTTTTATACCCAAAATTTGGAAGAGGTTATGTGATCAGTTGCTTAAATCAGAATTCGCGATCTAGTGAGCTAGTTAAAAAGTACAATTTGTGTAGTTGTTAACGGGTTGGATACAAC
>NZ_WXWT01000067.1:0-12565 GCF_009904725.1 Vibrio sp. V43_P6S15P86 | reverse complement strand
CTGTAGAATACCTATAATCTTTATAAAGGATTATATTAATAAGTTCTTCAACTGACACCGAAGAACCGCATAAGAGCAGTTAGGTATGACACAATTTTTCGCAGCCGCCGGGATCAAAAACCCGCATCTTCAAACGCTTTTACCGCGTTTTATTCGCAAAAAAGCGTTGTTTACGCCGATTTGGCAAACCCTCGATACATCCGATGGAGACTTTCTCGATCTCGCATGGAGCGAGGACCCAACCCAAGAACCTGCGCAAAAAAAGCCGATTTTTGTTTTATTTCATGGACTAGAAGGCTGCTTCTATAGCCCTTACGCCAATGGCCTAATGAATGCATTTGCTCAATCCGGATGGCTGTCGGTGATGATGCATTTCCGCGGTTGTAGCGGTAAGCCAAACAAGAAAGCTCGCGCCTATCATTCTGGTGAAGTGACTGACGCCCGCCACTTCTTAGAGCACCTTGAGCAACGCTTTCCTGATAACCCCAAAGTTGCGGTTGGTATTTCTCTTGGCGGTAACATGTTGGCGAATTATTTAGCCCAATACAAAGACCACCCCATTTTGAACGCGGCGACCATTATCTCAGCGCCTTTAGACCTAGCAGCGTGTGCGAACCGTATTGAACAAGGCTTTTCGAAAGTGTATCGCCGTTACCTACTCTCTTCGCTCAAACGCAACGCATTGCAAAAACATCACTTGTTGCATGGCGAGCTCGCTTTGTCCTACAACTCAATAAAACGTGTCACACGATTGTATGAATTCGATGATTTGATCACGGCACCACTGCACGGTTTTAAAGACGCACAAGATTATTACGATCAATGTTCTGGCTTAAGTAAATTACAACAGATCACGCTACCGACACTGATCATTCACGCCAAAGACGATCCATTCATGACCGACGATGTGATCCCGAAATTTGTTCTGCCAGATAATATTGATTACCGTCTCTTTGAGCACGGTGGGCATGTTGGTTTCCTTACAGGTTCAGCGCTCAAGCCGAAATTTTGGTTGGAAGAAGCGCTGCCAGCGTATTACGAAAGTATTGCCGCAGATTACCTTTCTGCTGTATCCAAGCAGCGAAAGCAGTAAACTAGCCGCTCATCATAAAAGTTCGAGGTATTTATGATCATTCCATGGCAAGACATTGCGCCAGAAACATTGGAAAACTTAATTCGTGAATTCGTCTTACGTGAAGGCACGGATTACGGAACCGTCGAGGTTTCTTTGCAAGACAAAGTGGATCAAGTAAAAACTCAATTAGAAAAAGGCGAAGCGGTTATCGTATTCTCTGAACTGCACGAAACCGTCGATATTCAGGTAAAAACAAAATTTTAGACCCTTCACATTTTACCGTACCCCACTCAATGACAAGGCATTGTTACGTGCTATAGTAGGTTATCGACCGTGCAGTAGCAGCCTACTGCACATTACAGGTAAGTAATTTTCGACAAGGTTTGTCATGTCAGCTAAACACCCAATTATTGCGGTTACTGGTTCATCCGGTGCCGGCACGACCACTACATCTGAAGCCTTCCGTAAGATGTTCAATATGATGAACGTTAAACCCGCATGGGTTGAAGGCGACAGCTTCCATCGCTTTACTCGCCCTGAAATGGATATAGAAATCCGTAAAGCGCGCGAGCAAGGTCGACACATTAGCTACTTTGGCCCTCAAGCTAATGACTTTCCAGGATTGGAAGAGTTTTTCCGTAAATATGGTCACGATGGCGCAGGCAGCGTACGTCGCTACCTACACACCTTTGACGAGGCCGTACCTTATAATCAAATGCCTGGAACCTTCACACCGTGGCAGGACTTACCGGAGAACAGTGACGTTCTCTTCTATGAAGGCTTGCACGGCGGTGTTGTGGATGGCGATGTTAATGTTGCGCAGCATGTGGATTTCTTGATTGGTATGGTACCAATCGTAAACTTAGAGTGGATCCAAAAGTTTGTGCGTGATACTCGTGACCGCGGTCATTCACGAGAAGCAGTAATGGATTCTATCGTGCGCTCGATGGACGATTATCTTAACTACATCACTCCGCAATTTTCTCGCACTCATATTAACTTTCAGCGCGTCCCAACGGTCGATACCTCCAACCCCCTTAATGCGAAGGGTATCCCAAGCCTGGATGAGAGCTTTGTCGTAATTCGCTTGCGTGGGATAAAGAAAGTCGACTTCCCATATCTCCTGGCTATGATTGATGGCTCATTCATGTCACGCCACAACACGATTGTCGTGCCAGGCGGTAAGATGAGCTTTGCAATGGAGCTCATAGTTCGGCCTATCCTACAACAGCTCATCGAAACAGGGAAAATTGGCTAAAAACCTGCCTGCGAAGATGTTTACTTTTCATACCGTGATCATGTGCACAGTTTTGCTTACAAAATCTCAATCATGGCACGATTAAAATCAAGAAATCGTTTTCGAAAAAGGATACTATTTCTTACCGAAACACAAGAGAGCTTGCAGCATATAAAAAGTGCTCTTATTCTAGTAGGCCTAATTCAGGCTTAGCTAAAATATGGATAGCGCAAGCGTACCCTGCAGAGGAAGTGAGATATTATGGTTCTAGGTAAACCTCAAACCGACCCAACATTAGAGTGGTTTCTTTCACACTGTCATATTCATAAGTACCCTTCAAAGAGCACGCTAATTCACGCGGGCGAAAAGGCAGAAACTTTGTACTACATCGTTAAAGGTTCTGTTGCGGTTCTTATCAAAGACGAAGAAGGTAAGGAGATGATCCTTTCTTACCTAAACCAAGGAGACTTTATTGGTGAACTTGGTCTATTCGAGGAAGACCAAGAGCGCACAGCTTGGGTTCGTGCTAAATCTCCTTGTGAAGTTGCTGAAATTTCTTTCAAGAAATTCCGTCAGCTTATCCAAGTAAACCCAGACATCCTAATGCGCCTTTCTGCGCAGATGGCTCGTCGTCTTCAAGTAACTAGCCAAAAAGTGGGTGACCTGGCGTTCCTAGACGTAACTGGTCGTATCGCTCAGACGCTTCTGAACCTTGCAAAACAACCAGACGCAATGACTCACCCAGACGGCATGCAAATCAAGATCACTCGTCAAGAAATCGGTCAAATCGTTGGCTGTTCTCGTGAGACAGTAGGTCGTATCTTGAAAATGTTAGAAGAGCAGAACTTAATCTCTGCGCACGGTAAAACTATCGTGGTTTACGGTACTCGTTAATCTCAAACCAGAGTGACGCGAACAAAATTATAAAAGCCACCAATGGCGACATTGGTGGCTTTTTATTTGTCTTGTAACCACATTAAGCTCAGAGCAACAAAAGACTAATGAGCAAGTTGGTTAGCCGAAAGGTTAACCCTAAAAGTTAGCCATTCGTACTTTCAAAGATTTTGTCCGCTGAAGCCGCCACAAAACCTGGGTACAGCTCACCGTTTTCCATCGGGTAGCGCTTAGCAAACTCGTAAAAGCCACCAGGGATAATTTCAGTGCCTTCGCTAAAGCGAACCGCCACTTTATCCGCCATAGTCGATGATTGTTCTAGCAGCACCTCAGGAGTGCCCTTCACTTCCCCGCCGTTTTCATTAATGGTAAATCCGGCCGTACGTAAGTGATCGTTTACTTGCTTCACTTCTTCGTATTCATTGAGCTGGTTAACGCTCACCGTGAAGTGGTTTGCGCCGTAACCATGCGCCGCCAACCAAGATGCGTACTCACTTTCTTTAGCCAACGTTTGGTAGTCAGCAAAGCTTAAATCCCACAAGCGTCCACCATGTAAGAATGCGCTATCGTTCAGCTTGCCTGCATCGACTTGTGCCACCAGCTTTTTCACAATCTCTTGCAGCTCAGGCGAACACTCCTCAACTTTTAGCTCACTAATAAAGACTTTAGGTTGCTTCGGATCAGGGTGCTCATAGTGTTTAGCAACCAGCTTTTTACTTTCGAAAACGTAGTCACCACATGCCTGGTAGCCAATGGCTACAAATGGTTTAGCTAAGGTTTCGATACCAAGAGGCGCAATATTGAAGGTACGTAAAGCTATATGATCATTAATCAGAGGCTCATCTTCTTGAAGCAGCTGATGTACTTTCGCAGCAGAAGGGCAAAGACGTTGAATGTAATCTTGCCATAGCGATTCAAATAACACATCGGGCGTCATAACGACTCCTTGTTACGAGATGTAGAGTTAAAAGGTAAGCGGAAGTTGACTGCTCGTTCACAACGAAAAGTTGTCCAGAATAATGAACGAGCAGCCATCAACCTGTGACGGTAAATGCCAGTCAGTCAACACGCTTTTCCGAGTCTTTGCTCACTTTCCGTGTTCTGCCAACGATCACTACAACCCATACCTAAATGATTCGCCGGCAAGGTGAGCCGCAATACATGGTTGCGACTCTGTTATTAAAACTTATAGCGCCACACCTGGGCTTAATGTTGCAGGCAAGATAGTCTCTTGACCTTCCATTGATGCCATCGGGTACGCACAGTAGTCTGCTGCGTAATAAGCGCTTGGACGTAGGTTACCTGACGCACCAGGACCACCAAATGGCGCATCACCACTTGCACCTGTGAGCTGGCGGTTACGGTTCACGATCCCTGCACGAATATGGTCAACGAAGTATTCCCATTCTTGGTCGTCAGTTGAAACTAAACCAGCTGAGAGACCAAAGCGCGTGTCGTTCGCCAGTTCTACGGCTTTTTCTAGCCCTTCGTAACGCACCACTTGCAGAAGTGGACCGAAGTACTCTTCATCTGGCAGGTCAGCAATGTTCGTTACATCAATAATGCCCGGAGAAACAAACGCCGCCTCTCCTGCTTTAGCTTCAATCAAGCTTTCACCACCAAGTGATTGAAGGTTCGCTTGTGCATCGAGAATGAACTTGGCTGCGGCAACGGAGATTTGCGGCCCCATAAATGGCGCTGGCTCTGCAAATGGTTGGTCTACGCGAATATTCTTCGTCGCTTCAACCAGTTTCGTGATGAGCGCATCACCTTTCTCACCCAATGGCACGTACAAACGACGAGCACACGTACAACGTTGACCAGCACTGATAAACGCTGACTGGATGATGGTGTACACCGTGGCATCCAAATCACCATATTTATCAGAGATCACCATCGGGTTATTACCACCCATTTCTAGTGCTAACATCTTGCCTGGTTGACCCGCAAATTGACGGTGCAATACATGCCCCGTGTTCGCGCTACCCGTGAACAGTACGCCATCAATGCCTTTCGCATCAGCAAGCGCAATGCCGGTTTCTTTCGCACCTTGGACAAGGTTGATCACGCCTTTCGGCAGACCTGCTTCTTCCCAAAGTTTCATAGCTAGCTCGCCAGTCCAAGGCGTTTGCTCGGATGGCTTGAACACAACGGTGTTACCCGCTAGTAACGCAGGCACAATGTGACCATTTGGTAGGTGACCAGGGAAGTTATATGGGCCAAATACTGCCATCACGCCCAGTGGACGATGACGCAACACAATTTGGTTGCCCGCCGCTTCACGGCTCGCTTCACCGGTGCGGTCATGGTAAGCACGAATAGAGATTGCAATTTTACCTGCCATTGCCGCTGCTTCAGTGCGCGTTTCCCAAATTGGCTTACCAGTTTCTTTGGCAATGACTTCGGCGATTTTCTCGCTGTTCTCTTTTACTTTCTCAGCAAAAGCCAACACGATCGCTTCACGCTCTGCAAATGGGCGTTTTTTCCAGTCAATAAACGCTTCACGCGCTGCAGATACCGCTTGATTCACCTGCTCTGCCGTTGCACCGTTGCCTTGCCAGATCACTTCTTGGTTGTAAGGCGACAGAGACGTAAATGCTTCACCCTGACCTTGTACCCATTCACCTGCAATCCAATGTGTCATTGTTTCTATCCTTAAATTCTGTCGTCTGTTACTGCGGAAGAAGGCGAACAAAGTCCCCTTCCTCAACCAAAAGTGCATCCGCAACGTCTGGTGCGATCATGACGCTTTGTGTTTCAGCGTCATACGCCGCTTTGGTGACTGCTGCGCGGAAGTTTTCGAACGATGAGTTGCACATCAAGAAGTCTTGCGTACTGCTATGTTGTGCAATTTTCACTTGCGCACGGAACGAGTGACGTACCGATTCAATATTGCGTAAGTCACATTCAACGGTTGGACCCGCATCGAAAATATCCACGTAACCACGGTTAGTGAAGCCTTCACGCTCAAGCAGCTTTAATGCTGGGCGAGTATTGTCATGCACTTGGCCAATGACCGCTTGCGCTTCTGGGCTCAACAGGTTGATGTAGATAGGCAGCTTCGGCATTAAGTCAGCAATAAAGCCTTTCTTGCCGATACCTGTCAGGTAATCTGCAAGCGTGAAATCGATGGAGAAGAAATGCTCTTGTAACCATTGCCAGAACGGCGAGTTGCCTTCGTCGTCTGAAACACCACGCATCTCCGCAAAGATCGTTTCAGAGAAACGCTCTGGGTGCTCAGCCATCATGAGGAAACGACACTTCGACATTAGACGACCATTCAGACCTTGGCGGAATTTCTCACGCAAGAACAAGGTACAAATTTCGCTGTGACCCGTGTAGTTATTACCAAAAGTAAGCAGTTTTACGACATTATTGACGCCAAGCTTTGGTGACGAGTGCACCACTTTACTAATGTGATACGAGTAAAATGGGACATCCCAGCCGATAGATGCTTCGATTCCGGTGGTACCCGCAACCTCACCCGTTTCAGAGTCAAAGCCAACCATCAGGTAGCCTTCATCGCCTGGTTCTGCCACATCTGGCTTACCAAAGCTGTACTCTGAATGTTTGATTCGATTGGTTAACAGTTCTTCGTTAACCGGTAGAGATGTAAATCCGTGACCAGACTCCACCGCACAAGTGTGCAGTGCGTCGTAATCCGACATCGCGATAGGGCGAACTACTAGCATCAATACTCCCTCCAGATGCAAGAAGATCCTAACTATATTGTAGGAACAATTCCCCCATCAGAGATCCTTGACGGGGGTGTCTGCGTTGACGTTGAAACTGATATCGCGCTTAAACTAAAGTCGCGATCGCTTTATCCAGTTTCGCCAAGCCTTCTTCAATTTCTTGTTGTGTGATAACGAGTGATGGTGTGAAACGTACGACATTGGCACCCGCAACCAATACCATTAAACCTTGTTTGCCCGCAGCGACGAGAACATCACGTGCGCGGCCTTGCCATTCTTCATTCAGTGCAGCGCCAAGCAAGAGACCTTGACCGCGCACTTCAGAGAAGATGTTGTACTTAGCATTGATCTTCTCTAGACCTTCGCGGAACATCGCTTCGCGTTCTAGCACACCAGCCAACACTTCAGGCTTAGTAACTTCGTTCACAACTGCTTCTGCTACAGCACACGCGAGTGGGTTACCGCCGTATGTTGAACCGTGCGTACCGACTTTCATGTGCTCTGCTAATTTTGCAGTAGTCAGCATTGCACCGATTGGGAAACCGCCACCGAGTGATTTCGCGGTGCTTAGAATATCAGGTGTAATACCTAAACCTTGGTAAGCGTAGAAGTTACCTGTACGACCATTACCGGTTTGCACTTCATCGAAGATCAGTAGCGCGTTGTGTTTGTCACACAGCTCACGTACTGCTTGAGCAAACTCAGGCGTTGGTGGCACGATACCGCCTTCACCTTGTAGCGGCTCCATCATCACCGCACATGTGCGATCAGACATGTGTGCCTGTAGTGCTTCGATATCATTGTAAGGAAGGTGGGTAACGTCACCAGGCTTAGGACCAAAACCGTCAGAGTAAGCCGCTTGACCACCAACCGTTACGGTGAAGAACGTACGACCGTGGAAACCTTGTTTGAATGCGATGATTTCTGATTTCTCAGCACCATGTACGTCAGCAGCGTAACGACGTGCCAGCTTAAGTGCCGCTTCGTTCGCTTCTGCGCCAGAGTTAGCAAAGAATACGCGCTCAGCAAAGCTCACTTCTGTTAGCTTTTTCGCCAGACGAAGTGCTGGTTCGTTCGTCATCACGTTACTTAAGTGCCACAGCTTGTTAGCTTGCTCTGTTAATGCGTTTACCATTACTGGATGACAATGGCCAAGACAGCTCACTGCAATACCACCAGCAAAGTCGATGTATTCATTACCTTCCTGATCCCAAACACGTGAACCTTCACCTTTAACAGGGATCATTTCCATCGGGTTATAGCAAGGTACCATTACCTCATCGAATAAACCGCGCTCTACTTTAATTTCCGTTGTCATTGCACATTCCTTCTTGATACCGCATGCGTAGCAGATAAGCGAATTTAACCGGCTCTCTTTGCCAGCAAATAATGTTTTGCATTTAAGCTATTGCGGCATTGTATTTACATTTAATTAACCATTTCAATAGTGATTTATTCTTTTCGTTCTCGAAAGCAACTTCCATTAATCACTGCTTATGACTATTTATGCATCAAGAAAGTAAAATAGAGAAGCGATTTTTTATAAATGTTATGTAATACAGGGGATAGAAGGTTTAAAAAGACATGAATAGACAAAGAGGCCAGAATGAACCGCATAGTTTTGCAATCCACTCACCTCGGCAAAAAGATGAATGATTTGTTAAGAAAAGTGATCGCGATCAGATCGCCTTACGTGCTAAAAAGTTCGCAAGCAACTCGTGACCTTGCTCTGTTTTGATCGATTCTGGGTGAAACTGCACTGCGTCAATTGGCAGGGTTTTATGTTGGTAACCCATGATTTCGTCCATACTTCCATCCGGCAGCTCAGTCCATGCGGTCAGTTCAAACACATCGGGTAACGTACCGTTTTTCACCACGAGAGAGTGATAACGGGTTACGGTGAGTGGGTTATTCAGGTTTTTAAACACACTGCGACCATTGTGACGAATAGGTGACGTTTTCCCATGCATCACTTGTCGGGCGCGCACGACTTCCCCACCAAACACTTGCGCTATCGCTTGATGACCAAGGCAAACACCCAATATTGGAAGCTTACCAGCGAAGTATTCTATAGCTTGTAGAGAGATACCTGCCTCGTTTGGCGTACACGGTCCAGGTGAGATCACCAAGTGAGTTGGGTTCAACGCTTCAATCCCTTGAATGTCGATTTCATCGTTACGCACGACTTTTACACTAGCGCCAAGCTCGCAAAAGTATTGGTAGAGGTTGTAAGTGAAAGAATCGTAGTTATCGATGATCAACAACATAGAGTGTCAGCTGCTCCAATCCGTTTAGGCAAGACTTAAGAGATGATTGTCTGGTTTGCGACAATTAAGGGCGGTATTTTGCAACACCAAACTAGAAAGGCAAGTCTTTGTGCAATAAAAAGGCCAGCATCGGCTGGCCTTTGGTCTTTACAGCTGTATTTTAGGAGACAAAGGCTTAGTTGCGGCGACGTAGTAAGCCAAGTCCAAGCATCGCGAGTAGCGCGCCAAAACCAAACGAACCACCATCTGAATCCTTCGAACCTTCTGCACCCGTTTCGGTTTGCGTCATTGAAACATCACGAACAGAGCTAAACTTGACGACGTTGCCTGTCGAGTCTGTCACTTTCTCTTCTAACTGGTAATTACCTTGTTCTGGCGCTTGTTCAAACTCAATATTCACGCTGCGTGCGTCAATGTCAGTTTGAGTCAAGGTTTGGCTAGCCGAGTAAACTTTTGCATCACTGCTTGTCGCGGCCGCTTGTGTGGATGCTGTTAAGTTCACTGTCACAATATCGCCCGCAACCGCAGTTGGTGGTAGACGTACATCAATAGCTAAGTTTTCACCCGCTTTCGGTAAATCGATATCATCATCTGGCAAATCAATAGCAATAATCACTGGATCATGATCAGACGCTGAGAACGCATCTTTGTACTTCGGCATGTCACCCGTGTATTTGCTGCTGTATTCAAACAAGTTACTTTCTAGGGAGTTGATGTGCCAATCTTCAATCGCCACCACCTTTTGCGCTAAACTGCTGCTTGTCAATGCATGGTCCAAATTCCCCAACTCGCCTGAATAGGTGTACGAGAACGTATCAGTGCCATGCAGCAAGGTGTTTAAATTGTGTAGGCCATAGCCTTTTTCAATCTTGGTTTTCTCTACTTGAAGCTCACCGCCACCAATGGTTGTGTAAGCGGCAGTGTAGATATCACGGCCGTATTTCTCTTTTGAGTAATCAGTGAGGGTAAGTAACGGATCTTCTTTGCCGTAAGCGTTCAAATCGCCCATGACGAGCACATCGCCATCAATATCTTTCAGCGCTTCACCAACGACTTTCGCAGCAGAAACACGGAAGTTGTTGCAGTTACCTTGCAGATCCGCGGGTTCTGAGTCTTCTACACCAGCAATCCACTCTTCAATACATTCAGAACCTTTCGATTTAAAGTGGTTTACGACCACTGAAAGATCTTCGCCAGTCTCTTTCACTGTAAAGGTCTGTAATAAGCTATGGCGTTGATATTTGTCGTATGCAGGGTTACTTTCAGTGCCCTCTTTACGAGTAATGGTGTTCTCTGCAATGTGTTGCTCTGGCGTCACAATGACTTTTGCTGCTTCTTTTGGTGTTACTGCGCTAGCACGATATAAGATCGCAACCATGATCGCATCACTGCCAAAGTATTCCTCTTGGTATTTGTCTTGCTCTTCGATTTCGACATACGTGTAATGATCTTCCACGTCATCAATCTCAGCGTTTAAAGCATCAACCAAGTTTTGGATAGCACTGCCATCACCAAAGCCGTTGTTTTCCACTTCCATCAAGCCAATGATGTCCGCGTCCATCTTATTCATCGCTGAAACGATTTTCGCTTGCTGGATCAAGAACTCATCAAGGTTTGTCGCGCCACGATTTTGCCCGGTTGGGTTGTCGTGACCGCTGTCAGCAACCGAAGTGAAGTAGTTAAGAACGTTGAAGCTCGCTACTCGTAAATCAGAATCGGCTATGGCTGGCGCCGCTTTACGCGCAACGTCAAAGTCATCACCTGACGTGACAAAGTTGCTGCTATCGACTTCATTGGTCGCAATTAGGCGGTACTCGTTGTAGCTGTAATTCACTACACCTTGCAGGCCTTCGACGCGAGAGCCTAGGCGAATGTGCTGCTCTGAAGAGCCATTTTGATCTAGGTCTTGTGCAAACGTTGGGAAATATGGGATTTGACCATTTGGCGCTTTGCTATCCGATTCCAAGTAAATACGGTTGGCCGCATTCTCTTTGGCAAGGGCAACCGCAGCGTCACTCTCTGCTGCATGCAATTGAGTCGGCTTAAACAACGGTGCTTCATGAGATAGCATCATGTTGTTGCGTCGAGAGTCATAATCGTAAGAAAAGTTACGAGTAACGAAAAGTTCGCTAGCCGAGCTGAGCTCAACTTGCATACCTTCATGACGCTCTAGTGCATCACGTAGTGTTTCCCCTTCCTTAATCGTTAACGGAGTAACCAAAGAGGCGTTTGATGTGCCTGTTTTTATATAACTGTTTGCATCAGAAGAAAGCTGAGTGTTGCTGTAGTACTCTTGTACTTTCCCTTTCACACAAACAACATCACCAGCTTTTAGTTCTGTATCGGCAACATCGGTGTGAATAAACAAACCTTCAGATGTCTTGTCGTTGCCATCATTCTCAAGTGCTTGCAGGTAGAAGCCTTTAGTTAAGCCTGTTGTTACAGCACTGACCACACCAGTTACGAAGTGATCTTCGGTCGTGATGTAAGGGTAGCCATCAATAAATGGAGAAGAAGCACCTTCACCTTGAATCTCTTGGATGGTGGTAAAGGCTGGTTCTTGTCCATCTACTTCACAAGCAAATGGCGCAGGTGGCTCAGTTGTATTTAATTCCCCTAAACCATCAATATTATCTTTGGCTAAGGCTGTCCACTGAGTGGATTGGTAGGTAGTTGAAGGTGTAAGCGCATCACTGTTACGAACTAACGTGGTGTCTTTAGCGAAATCCACGTCCCCCATCACACCTAATATATCGTGCACTTCCCCATCTTTAAGAAGTGCCAACGGATCGTCGCCGTTAAAGTTCGCTACATTTTTATCAGTGTAATCCGCAACCGCCTTTATTGCTTCGCTCGCATCGCCATGAGCAAGCACATACACTTGCTTCGCTTGTAACGTTACGTCACTAAGATCAAGAGTGCTGCCCCACGAGCCGCCACCATTCGAAGATTTTGCTAATTCATAGCCTGTGAGTGTCACCGCAGTATCACCTGTATTGGCGATCTCGACCGCTTTATTATAAGCGCCGCCTTCCACATACTGGGAAATAATAATCTCTGCGTTCGCGTTTGCGCTAAGTGCACTGGCGATGGTTAGTGCGAGTATTGAGGGTTTGATTAACGTGTCCATTGTCATACCTGATATTTATGTAAATGCAAACTTAGCTCTGATCAGAGCCTACCATTTGCGTCTACTATCAGGTTTATTTATGAAATAAATAAGAATGAGCAATTAAAGCCGTGAAATGAATCACATGTGAATGTAAGAAAATATGCCAGAACATCCCATTCAAACATTTTTTGTAATAAATACAGAACGCTATTGATAAACAAATCAAAATTTAGATTAATTACTCAGTTTATTTTTTCACTTCATGTTAAGGAGTAGAAAATACAT
>NZ_WXWT01000275.1:0-32540 GCF_009904725.1 Vibrio sp. V43_P6S15P86 | reverse complement strand
TGTTATATCAGCGGCTCTTTTCGTTGATGCATCTATTGTTTGTTGTTACCACATCAAGTCATCTGGCACGACGAAATCTGCGTATGGATCGTCTTCTGCTGGAATGTCCGATTCTGGTTCTTTCTGTTCGATGATGACGGACTCATCACGTTGAGCAATTTTATTCGCTACTCCGCGTGGAATGACAACGTAGCTTTCACCGACAATCGCAATGGCTAGAATGCCTTTAATCAACTGTTCGCGGATGAGAGCATCAACATACAGTGACTTAACCAAGGTGCCATGGGTGAAGTTGTACTTAATATCGCCATCTTTTAAGTCGATCTTGTTCATCTCAATCAATTGATTGATTTGCGCTTTGATCTCTTTATTCAAACGCTCGGCATTTTGCTGTTCGCTCAATTGTTTATCACGCTCTAACTGTTGGCGTTTATTCTCTTCAACCGCCGCTTTTACTTCGCGTGCTTGAACGCGTGATTTTTTAGAGCCTTTCTTCGCTTTCTTTAGTTTCTTTTCATTAACTAAGCCAGCTTTCAGCATTTGTTCTTGAAGGGTAAGTTTTGCCATGTTTCATCCAGTTAGTGCGCAATTTTGTGCATTTTAGCGAGTCCTTATCAGCAAGGAAAGGGCGATGATGACACGTCGGAGAAATTATCGGACTCAAGCAAACGCAATGCGTCCCAAAGCATCACTTGATTGGAGCTTAGTACAGGAATACCAAAGCGGCTTGAGAAATAAGGTAGTAGATGCATGACTCGCATGTTCGTGCATGAAATAAATACCGCGTCCACAGTGCAATCAATCGACTCAAGCAGCTGCGCTAAGGCATTTTCTACGTCTTGCCCTCCAATGGTTGGGATATGGGGATCGTAGTCGAGATTGAAATACCCAAAGGCCAGAACGTCAATGCCATGTTCGGTCATGGACTCATAAAGTGGGTGATTGACGTCATTGGTATACGGCGTCAGCATAACGATTCTTTGAGCTTGATGGTGTTCAAGCGCTCTCAGTGCGGCTTGCCAAGGGTTAGTTGTTATGGCTTCGGGTCTCTCTTGACGAATTAAATCAGTGATTTGATCGGAGCCAATGAGCACACTAGCTGACGTACAGCCAAACGCCATGACGTTGATTGGCCACATTGGCACGATGGTGCGTACACACTCGCGGATACTGTTTTGCATGTCTGTTAAGTGCAGAGGATCGACAGTACCTGTAGTGAGAAAGCGTGAAGTGTATAAGCGAACATCTGCGGGTAAATGCTCGCGCCATTCGTTTTCTAGCACATAGTCGGTCGCGAGTTGAATGAGTCCGATTGAACGTTGATAAGCGGATACATCCGCCGAAAACTCAAACTGAGTGGTTAAAGATTGAAACGTACAGAGCTCTGGCATGTTACGGCCCTCAAAAAGTGCGGTGGTTGCCCACCGCCAAAGTCACAGGGAATAAGTTACATCGTGGATTGAATTCTGGTGAGTTGTTGAACGGTATAGTCAGCGATTGCGGTGTCTTGAACGCCAGTCCCTGTTAAATCACATACCGAAACATCGTCAACACGCCTTGAGTAGGGGTGTTTGCCGCAAATGATGTCGCCAAGTTCGACTAGGCTACGGGTGAGCGGTTTGTCTACACTGCGTAATTCGCCAAGTGATTCTGACTGACTGATTCGATCAACCACCAGATGCTCAGCATTTAGGATGACTGAGGTGGCAAGCTCACGTTTATGAGGACTGTCTGAACCCATAGCGATCACGTGTGCTCCTGATGGGATATCTTCCCAATTCAGCAAAGGTTCTTTTGATGGCGTTGTCGTGACAATAATGTCGGCTTCTTGGCATGCTTGCTGGATAGAGGAGTGTACAGATACGGATAGATCGTATCGTTGCTCCATGCGTTGTTTGTAAGCCTGCGATTTTGTGTTGTCTCTTGCCCAGATGTTCACTTGGGAGATTGGCCTAACTAATTTTATCGCAGCGACTTGGAGTTCTGCTTGAAGCCCACTGCCAATAACCGTAATTTTGGATGCTTCTGAGTTCGACAGGTATTTCGCGGAGATAGCGCCGGCGAGAGCAGTACGAATGTCGGTTAGATACCCTTCGTCAAACAATACGCTATCAACCAGCCCTGTTTTCGCGCTAAAGAGCACCATCAAACCATTTAGGCTGGGTAGTCCCAGTTTTGGGTTATCAAAAAATCCTGGGCTGATTTTTATCGCGAAGCGCTCATTACCTTTGATATGCGCCGTTTTTACATCCACTTCGCCGTTATTCTCTTCAATTGCCATGCTAAGAACCGGAGGCATAGTGACGTTGCCTTGCCCAAGCGCTTTGAAGCCATTTTCCACGGCCGCTAACGCATTAAGATCTAACTGAGTCACTTGCTCTATCTGAGATTTATTATAGATTTTCATTCGCACGACCTCGGTTATTCTTTGACTTGGCGGCCCCAATTTTTAATGCCGTCTCAAAAGTGTCTGAAGAGACGTTTTTTCCACTGAGCACCAAAACGACTTTCTTACCGCGTAAGTCCAGTTGATGCTGGTGTATGGCGGCAAGCCCCACTGCGGCAGCGCCTTCTACGGCAAATTTTTCTGCATCGAAAATATCTGCCATGCCTTTGGCGATGTTGTGTTCACTGACTAAAAACGCTTTATCCATGACTTCTTGCACGAGTTTGAAGGTATAGCGATTGTCTAAACCTATGCCGCCACCTAAGCTGTCAGCAAACGATTCGTGCTCTTCAACTTGTACTGGTTTTCCTGCTTTAATGCTTTCTACCATCGCAGCGCCTTTGTCCATGGAAACGCCATACACGTTCACTTTGCTGCTGTTTGATTTTGCGGCTAAGCCAATACCACCAATCAATCCGCCGCCAGATAGCCCGGCGAAAATGACGTCGACATCAGGAAGATCTTCAATGATTTCTAGCCCAATGGTCCCTTGTCCGGCGATGATGTCTGGGTGTTCGAATGGTGAGAGATAGGTCATCGACTCGTCTTCTGTTAGCCTCAATGCTTCTCGCTCCGCGTCGTCTTGAGCTTGACCAACTATTCGAACTTCTGCGCCTAATGCTTTAATTGCGTCGACTTTGTTTTGTGGCACTAAATTGGACATACAAATCACGGTGCGGACTCCTAGTCGTTGCCCAGCATAAGCCACGGCACGGCCGTGATTACCAGTAGAGCAAGTGACGACGCCATGTTGTTTTTGTTCCTCACTCAGTTTGTTCATGGCATGAGTCGCTCCACGCAATTTAAAAGCACCAATAGGTTGTAGTGTTTCCAGTTTTAACCAAATTTCACATTGATATTGTTGCGATAACAGTGGTGAGTGAAGTAATGGTGTGCGACTGACTAATCCGTTAATCGCTTTCTTTGCGGCAAAGATTGCTTGTGTTTCCATGTAGTACGTCTCTTAGGACCGCCCCCTCTAATTTGGTCAGAGGGGGCGGTAATCGTTGGTAGGTTTGTGAGTTGGTTAATTCGCGGCTATTTTGGCTGCCACTGTTTAGACGTGACGAGGTTATCCATCACTTTATTGACCGCTTGGTGCGCTTTGTCGACAATAGTGTCGATGTCATTACGATTCGCGATAAGCGGTGGAGCAAAGCCGAGGATGTCACCATGTGGCATGGCGCGAGCGATTAAGCCTTGCTCTAAACAGGCTGCCGCGATTTGCGGACCCACTTTCAAGTTTGGATCAAAGTGGGCTCGGCGGAGTTTGTCTGAAGAAAACTCCAACGCATGCAACAAGCCAACGCCACGAGTATCACCGATCAATGGATGATCGTTAAACGTCTCCGCCATACGTTGCTGCAAGTAAGCGCCGACTTCGGCGGCGTTTTGCACCAAGCCTTCACGTTCAATGATATCGAGGTTGCAGTTCGCGGCTGCCGCTCCCATTGGGTGACCGGAGTAGGTATAACCGTGTCCGATAGCGCCCCATTGGTCGGTGCCGTTTTCTAGCACACTCCAAACTCGTTCACCGACGATCACGCCAGACAGCGGTTGATACGCAGAGGTTAACCCTTTTGCTACCGTGATGAGGTCCGGTTTCATGTCGTAGTGCAGCGAGCCAAAATCGGAGCCGAGGCGGCCAAAGCCGCAGACCACTTCATCCGCAATCAAGAGTACATCGTATTTGTCGAGTACTTTACGAATCGCCTGCCAGTACCCTTCTGGTGGTGGCACAATACCGCCAGTTCCGAGCACTGGTTCCGCAATCATCGCTGCGACCGTTTCTGGGCCTTCTTCCAAGATCATCGCTTCGAGTTGATCCGCACAATATTGAGAGAATTCAAGCTCAGACATACTCTCGTCTTCACGGCGATAGTAATACGGCGCCATGGTGTGCTTGATGCGCTCAAGCGGTAAATCAAAATGTGCGTGGAAAAGAGGCAGCCCTGTCATTGAACCCGAAGCGATACTTGAGCCATGGTAGCCGCGATCACGGGAGATAATTTTTTTCTTCTCTGGTAGACCACGAGCATTGTTGTAATACCACACCAACTTAAGTTGAGTTTCGTTCGCATCACTGCCTGACATACCATAGTAGACTTTACTCATGCCTTCAGGCGCCATTTTGATGATGCGATCTGACAGTGTCACTAGTGCTTCGTTGGTATGACCGACGTAAGTATGGTAGTACGCCAGCTCTTTGGCTTGTTCATAAATAGCATCGGCCATTTCAGTCCTGCCATAGCCAATGTTCACACAATACAACCCGGCAAAGCCGTCTATCAGCTCGATGCCTTCTGAATCGGTGATGCGTATTCCGCTTCCGCTCGAGATAATTCTTCCCGAAAGCTCCCCAGCCGCATACTGCTTCAGGTGGGTTGAGGCATGAAATACTCTCTGACGGTCGATCTCTAAAAGTTGTTGGGTTTTGTTGCTCATGATCCTTCTCCTCGAATAATTGGATATCCATATTTCGTGCCTTAACTGCCACTGACGGTTGGTAAAGCGCCTAAGCAGCAGTATTTGATTTCACTGTATTCTTCAAAGCCGTGGCGACTGCCTTCTCGTCCAAGCCCTGACTGTTTCACACCGCCAAATGGGATAGGGTGTCCAGTCATCTTGACGGAGTTCACGCTCACCATGCCAAATTCCAAACCACGCATGCAGCGCCAAATTTGGTGAATATCGTGGCCATAAACATAGGCAGCTAAGCCGTACTCAGTGTCGTTACTCATTTCAATCACGGTATCTAAGTCTTGGTAAGGCAATACGCCTGCCACAGGACAAAAATTCTCTTCGCGATACACCGCCATATCAGGGGTGACATCGGCTAGCAATGTCGGCGCGAAGAAGTTTTCGCCTGGTACGGGCTGGTGGTATCCCGCTACCAATCGCGCGCCTTTGTCGAGTGCGTCACGCACCAAATCATGCGCTTTATCCACCGCAGTGCGATTGATCAGCGGCCCCATGGTGGTTTTTTCATCTAAACCATTGCCTAAAACGATGTGGCTCATTTCTTTGGCAAACGCTTCCAAAAACGCTTCGTACTTATCTTCAGGGACGAAAATACGGTTTGCGGCCAAGCAGTCTTGTCCTGCTGTTTGAAACTTGGCATCCACGGCGGCTTTGGCTGCTTGCTCGACATCCATATCTGGCAGCACGATGAAAGGGGCATTACCGCCGAGCTCCATACTGCACTTCTTCACGGTTTGTGCCGCGTCGCGCAGCAGCAACTTACCCACTCGAGTTGAACCTGTGAACGAGAGTGCTTTGACTTTATCGGAGTGACACAAGGTTTGTGACACCATCACCGCATCGCCAGTGATCACGTTAAATACACCAGATGGAAAGCCGGCTCGGTCTGCTAACTCTGCCAAGGCCAATGCGGAGAAAGGCGTTTCACTGGCAGGTTTGATGAGCACCGGACAGCCTATCGCTAGTGCTGCGGCGGCTTTACGGGTGACCATTGCATTAGGAAAATTCCATGGTGTAATCAGAGCTGCGACACCAATCGGCTCGCGTACCGTCGATAGCTGCGCATTCGGAATATGACTTGGGATGGTTTCGCCATAGCTACGGCGTGCTTCCTCTGCAAACCAACGAACAAAGGATGCGCCGTAGTCGATTTCACCCAAAGCATCACCTAATGTTTTGCCTTGCTCCATAACCATCAAACGAGCAAGATCTTGTTTTGATTCTAAAATCAGATCGTGCCAACGCATGAGAATTTCAGCGCGTTCTTCTGCTTGCATTTTTCGCCATTGACGAAAGGCTTGGTCGGCTTCATCAATCGCTTGATAGAGTTGTTGCTGAGATAGCTTGGTAATGTAGCCGATGACCGTACCATCCGCTGGATTATCCACCGGATGAAATTGGTCACCACTTACCCATTTGCCATTTACGTACGCTAAACCTCTCACCAAACGTACGTCTTTCATTATCGCCATCATGTCGTGCGAGGCTTTTAATTCCTCAGCATGTAAGCTGTGCAGTGCTGTCATGAGTCCTTCTCCCAGCGTCGTTGTCCATAGTTAAACTGTAATGGAGAAGTGACCGAAATAATTTCTGATGCCGAGGTTTAAACCATCAAAACTTTCTTTTCCACACCGTTAGATATGGTGATTTTTCTGGTCGTCTTTTAAGCGTGTTTTCCCTTTTAGAACAAGGCGTTTTGGTTCACTTCTAATGTGCCTGCATCACGTTTGATTGTTTTCGTCACGATGTAAGTAAAGTAGCGCTCAATGCCCACTTCTGACTCTAACCAGTTGTCGATAAGCCGCTGATATTGATCAATATCTTCCGACTGAATTTTGAGGATGTAATCGACACCGCCGCCTGTGGCATAACAATCAGTGACTTCTGGTGAGTGTTGAACCAGTTGCTCGAAACGTTTGAACGCTTGGGCACTGTGCTCTTTGAGCGTAACTTCAACCATGACCGACGTTCGTTTGAACAAAACATCGGTATTTACTTTTGCCCCGTAGCCTTCAATGATGCCTGCTTCTTCCAGTTTTTTGACACGCTCCCAGCAAGGGCTCACAGATAGGTTGATGGCCTCGGCAAGGTGAGATTTGGTAATACGGCCATTGTCATGAAGTATTTGTAAAATTTTTACGTCGTAGCGATCGAGGCGCATAATTGGTCTCCCTGTAAAATACCAATCAGTTCAGAATAGTTGATGACTGGTCAACCGCTATAAGGTGGCCCGAAGGCCACTCCTTTTTCTGTTATTGATTCTGTTATTGATTGAACTCTTGTTCCAGTGAGCTCAGCACCGCTTTACCGCTGTCGCCTGTAAGCTCGATGTATTTGTCCCGCATTGGCATAGAGGCTTGTTTAAATGCTGCACGTTCGTCACTGTCGAGTTTGATCATCTGCATATCTGGTTTGGCTTGCTTAATTTGCTCAAGACGTTTTTGGTTAAACTCATCCTGTTTTTCAAATATAAAGTCAGTCATACCAGCGATGACTTTATTGACCTGATCTTGGCGGGCTTGTGGGAGGGTTTCGAACCAACTGTTGTTGGTAATGACAGTCGTAGTAAATTGTTGTTGTCCTGCCCAGATCATGTAGTCGTTCACTTCGTAGAACTTCATTTCTTCGATAGCAAAAACGGGGTTTACTTGACCATCGATCATTTTAAGTTGCAGAGCACCATAGACTTCTGAGTAGGGTAAAGGCGTAGGGTCGGCTCCAAACGATTTATAAGCCTCAACCAACATTGGCGATGCCATCACGCGTATTTTGAAGTTATCAAAATCTTTTGGAGAACGAATCTCACGGTTGGTCGTCCACACCATTTCACCTTCTGGATACATAGTGAGAAGTTTGAGGTTTTTCTGTTCTAGCTTTTTGCCGAGTGTGTCATAGATAGTAGGGCTTGAACTCAGCACTTTTTTATTCACATCATTGTCTTGCGAAAGGAGGTAAGGGATGGAGAAAACCTGCATTTCGGGCACGAATGAACCAAAAATACCTGGCGATGCGTTGGTAAATTGGATAATACCGTTCGCAGTAAGCTCGGTAAGATCTTCTGACTGACCTAATGTGCCGTATGGATAGACTTCCACTGTGACGTCTCCATCGGTTGCATTTTCGATGCGCTTTTTAAACTCTTGCGCATAAGCATCTTGCACCGAGCCTTTGACTTCTTCTAGAGCGAATTTCCACGTCTCAGCATAAACATTGCTGGTGGCAAAGCTGGCTGCGATCAGTACGGCACTCGTTAGGTAGCTGTGTTTCATCGGATTCATCCATTTCTTCCTTAATCAGTTTGTGAGTCAATTCACCAACGGCAGGTGATACACCAGACCCGATGTTGTGTCGTGTTTAGTAAGAGTTAGTTTAATTCGCCACAGTCTTCGGCAATTACGGCGACCGTGTCACCAATGTTGACCATGGCAGGGAAACGACGTGCAGCAAAAATCCCACTGCGCTGCGCTTTGTATTCGATTGGGTCGCTCCCTGTACGCTCGGTTGAATAGATTCTTGCCAGTACATCGTCTTGTTTGATGGTATCGCCAAGCTCAAATAAGTATTCGGTGATACCGTTGTGCTGGCTTTGCACGTAGCAACTTGCATCGGGCATATCAAGCAACCTAGTTGGCAGGGTTGGTTTTTCGTAATCACCTGATAAGTTGCCCGAAAAACGCAAGAAGTTACGAATACCACGGTCGGCATAAGCGATGGTTTCTGGAGTGCTGGTTCCGCCACCTCTGAGCTCTGTGGTGACGAAAATTTTGCCTTGAGATTCCACTGCGGTGTCGTACAGGCTAGTGGCGTCCATTTCGAGCAAGATCATGGTGTAAGGTGCGCCAAACAGTTTCGCACCTAAGATGCATGCTTCTTCTTGATCGAGGTTGTCGAGACGATGGGCTGCGGCGAAAGGCACGATGTCTAACGTTTTTCCACCTGAATGAATGTCTAACGCAAAATCGCACATGGGTACTAAGTAACGAGTAAAGTAATCCGCGATTTTTTCGGTCACTGAGCCTACAGGGTTTCCGGGAAAGCTGCGATTTAAATTCCCTTTATCGATAGACGATGTGCGCGAGGCATTTTGTACCGCAGGTAAGTTCATCATTGGCACAATAATGACGCGCCCTTGGATTTGCTCTGTTTGCAGCGAGTTTGCCAATTTAAGCAGGCTGGTAATGCCTTCGTATTCATCACCATGATTACCGCCAGTAAGCAGCGCCGTTGGTCCGTGACCATTTTTGATCACGGTGATAGGTATCATGATGCTTCCCCAAGCGGAGTCATCATGGGAATAGGGCAGCGCTAAAAAGCCGTGCTGCACGCCTTCTCGGTCAAAGTCTACGGTGGCTGTGATCGAGCTCTTTTGCATATCGAGTCCTTTTTGTTCTTAAGCCTAGTTCAACAGAACTTACGGTTTGAAAAGTTAGTGTTTAACAAATAAGTGGCGTGGGAAATCACACAGTGTTTTTGCACCATCACGGGTGATCACAATGCTTTCGGTGGTTTCTAACCCCCAATCTTCAAACCATAGCCCCGGCATAAAGTGGAATGTCATGCCTTCTTTTAATACGGTTTTATCGGTGTCTCGCAAGCTCATGGTTCGTTCGCCCCAGTCAGGAGGGTAGCTCAGACCAATTGGGTAACCACAGCGGGCGCCTTCACGTGAGAATCCTGCTTTATCGAGTACTTGGTTCAATGCATTGGCGATGTCGGCGCAGGTATTGCCTGGTCTTGCCACTTCTAAGCCTGCTTCGAGACCTAAAGTTAATGCTTCATCTGCACGTTTGAATTTGTCGTCCGGTTCTCCAAGAAAAATAGTGCGAGAGAGTGGGCAATGGTAACGGCGATGCGCGCCAGCGATTTCGAAAAAAGTACCTTCGCCTTTTTTGAAAGGTCTATCATCCCACGTTAGGTGAGGTGCAGAAGCATCAGAACCAGATGGCAAAAGCGGTACGATCGCGGTGTAATCGCCAAAGTGATCTTCATGCCCAAGTACTGCTTGGCGGTTAATCTCGGCGACAAGGTGATGTTTCGGCAATCCTGGCTCGATCATATCGAACGCGACGCGATGCATGTTTTCAACAATGCGAGCTGCGCGGTACATATAAGCCAGTTCTTGATCAGATTTAACGGCGCGACACCAATTGACTAGCCCGGTTGCATCGAGAAGTTGAGCATTCGGTAAGTGCGTGGTGAGTGACTCGTAAGCGGTGGCACTAAAGTAATAGTTATCTTTTTCCACACCGATACGGCCTCGATCCCAAAGACGCGGGGCAAGTACCGCTTCTACCAGAAAATCCATTGGGTGCAATGGTGGGTTCATCACATAATGGTCTGGGTAGTAGGTGATATTTTCTGCCGACATATATGCAGTTCTGTATGCCCCATTGGCATCTTGGCAGCGCCCAAACCAAACAGGCTCGCCAGATGATCCTACAACGACACATTGTGGGACATAAAAAGACCAACCGTCATAACCTGTCAGCCATGCCATGTTAGAAGGATCGTGAATGATAAGGACATCCAACTCTCGTTCTTCCATCGACTGCCGAACTTTTGTTAATCGGTCCTGGAATTCATCCAGTGTAAAATGCAAAGCAACGCCTCTCATATTTTCTCCTTGTTAAAAATCCGACGCCTTATGGGCCTTCGGAGACGTTGAGGTATTTCTACCTTCTACCAGGTCAGCCAGACCTGCGTTTAAAAACTATTGCAACTCACCACTGCGGCTGGGTTTGGATTAAACGATGCCATTTAACATGTTTGTTGAATCTATATTTTTCATGTCAATCATTACAATTGTGGCTCATTTTTGTGCATTACACCGCATTTGATGGCTAAAAACTCGCCATTTGTTAAATTGAAGTTACAATGAGCATTAAAAATGAATCAATTAAAATATTGTGTCATGACAATTTCTTTGAACCCGATCATTCGCCCAGGCACCGCTAAGTACATCTCCATTGGCAATTATCTTGTCGAATGTGTTCGCAGTGGTTACCTAAAACCCGGTACTCGACTACCCACACATCGTGAGTTTGCGGAGCAAATTGGCGTGAGCGTACAAACCGTCAGCCATGCATATGGTTATGCGGAGAAAAAAGGTGCGCTCGAGTCTTGGGTGGGAAACGGTACGTTTGTAAAGTCAGGCTTTGTGGATGAAAGCACGGACACGGAGTTCATGCTGACGCAAGAGATGAAAGAAACACCGGATGAAATTGATATGTCGATCGCTCATCCGGTAGTAACCGATCGCCACATTACGCTTTTTAATCAGGCGTTAATGGAAATTGCTGGGCAAACAAACAATCGCAGTTTGATCAGTAAAGCAAAGCCAGTAACAGGTCAGCCTCATCATATTGAGTCCGGAGCGCGATTTCTCAGTAGCCAAGGGTTGGACGTTGGTACCGATCAAATATTACTCACAAACGGTGCATGCCATGGCTTGACCTTGGCTTTAAGCACCGTTGTTGAACACAGTGATTTAGTCGCTTGTGGCCACTTAGTCGATCATGGCTTGATCTCTCGCTCGAGAATGCTTGGATTTAAGTTACAGCCGCTTGAGATGGATGAGTTTGGTATCACGCCGGATGCATTTGAATGGGCATGTAAACACAAACCAATCAAGGCGCTGTGTTGCACACCGAGCATGGCCAATCCGAATAGTGCGCATATGGATATTTCGCGCCGAGAGGCGATAGCAAATATTGCGAAGCAGTATGAGATCTACGTGATTGAAGATGACGTGTATGGGGCACTAGAGCCCAATCGTGTCCCACCTCTCGCCGCACTGTTACCCGAGCAGGCTTTCTATGTTACCAGTTTAACCAAAGTCGTAGCGCCAGGTATGCGTACGGGCTATTTAACGGTCCCACGTCATTTTTTGCAGCATGCGATTGGCCGTTTAGCTGCGACGAGTTGGTCTGCGACCCCGTTACCGTTTGAAGTCGCTCATTTGTGGATCGAGAACGGTACATTAAATCGACTTATTCGATTTCAAGTCAATGAATTTGCCAAGCGCCAGCGAATAGCAAAAGCCACTTTAGAAGGGCATGTTTATAGCTCACACCCTAATGGTCAGCACATTTGGTTGAGGTTACCCGAGCAGTGGAGCAGTGATGATCTGGTCGCTTCGGCTAAGCGTTCTGGGGTGCAGATAACGGGGTATAAACCTTTTGTTCTCGATACTAATCAGCCAATGCCTTACGTGCGAATCAGTTTGGGAGCAGAGACTAATCGAGGCTACATCAAGCATGGGTTATCTGTGATTGCAGAAATTCTCGATACAAACCCTCCAACCTCTCACTTTTTGGTCTGAGCAGTATGCTCTGACCAATTTTTTCTGCGAAAGCGCCAAGTTCAGAAAATCTTTCTTATTCACCTGATTGACTTGATTGTCATGAAAAAGATAACGTTTCATTAACATTTTTGTTGATCAGGAGCAGCGCGGATGAAAGGGATTTTTCAGTGGCTAGATAAATATATACAGAAAGCGGAGGCGGCACTGCTCATTGGCTCGGTGCTTCTTATTGCGTTGAACTCAATTGCTAACGTTTTAGGGCGCTACCTCTTTAGCCAAAGCATCTACTTTTCAGAAGAACTCAATTATTTCCTCATTATCGCCGTCACGTTTATTGGTTGCAGTTATGCTGCCCGCCAATCTCGCCATATCCGTATGACGGCATTTACCGATATGCTTCCAAAGCGTATACAAACTTTAGCCAACGGCATTATTTATTTACTCACCGCCGCATTGGTGGCGGTGCTAACTTGGTATTCGTGGCAATACATTGGCAAGGTGAGCCAAATGGGGCGTCTTTCTCCTGCAATGCAAGTACCTTTGAGTTGGGTGTACTTAATCGCACCGATTGGCCTTTTCTTTAGCACGGTTCAGTTCGCGCGTGTGGGTGGTCGCCATATCAAACGTTTCATAACGCTGACAAAGCGTTCACGCTCATCTCGACCAGATGGCGTCGGCTCTGCCACTAAGCAGGAGAAAGCGCTATGACGACCGCTCTTGTTGCAACGATGATCACGTTGTTGGCTTTTGGCTTTCCGATGTTGGTACCGCTATTAGCGGCGACCATGTTGGGATTTATTGTTTTTCTTGGCTTGGGGCCAGATTTTATGATCCAGCAAATGCTTGCTGGCATCAAACCCGCTGCGCTGATCGCTGTGCCTATGTTTATTCTCGCGGCAGAAATTATTACCCGAGGCGTAGCAGCAACGCGTTTGCTAGATGTTGCAATGGCGTTTGTTGGGCACGTTCGTGGCGGTCTGGCGATCACCTCATCGCTTAGCTGTGCGATGTTTGGTGCGGTATCGGGGTCTACACAAGCCACCGTTGTTTCTGTTGGCTCTATTATGCGACCGAAAATGTTGGAGTATGGTTACAAAGACAGTTTTGCTCTGGCTTTGATTATTAACGCCTCTGACTTAGCGCTCCTTATTCCACCGAGTATCGGTATGATCATCTATGGTGTGGTGTCTGGAACATCGGTTGCTGAGCTGTTTATTGCTGGTATTGGACCGGCGATCGTGATTTTATTGATGTTTTCTGCCTACTGTTATTTTTATGCAGGCAAAAGCTCTGTAGAAAATGCCCCGCGAGCCAGCTGGAAAGAACGTTGGACCACAATACGTAAAGCGGTTTTACCATTTGGTTTTCCGATCATTACTGTTGGCGGTATTTATGCTGGAGTATTTAGCCCTACCGAAGCGGCGTCGGTTTCGGTGTTGTACGCTGTGTTATTAGAAATGGTTATCTTCCGTAAAGTGAAATGGAAGGAGCTTGGCGAAATCGCGCTTTCTACGGGCATGGTTACCGCGGTGGTATTTATCTTAGTCGCAGCAGGGGCTGCTTTTTCTTGGGTAATTTCATTTGCCCAGATCCCGCAAGAATTGTTGGGTATGATCGGGATTAATGATCTTTCGCAGACCGAGTTACTGGTCGTTATTTCAATTGCGTTCTTTATTGGTTGTATGTTCGTTGATCCAATCGTAGTGATGCTGATTTTGATCCCTATCTTTGCACCTGTGATTAAGTCCTCTGGCATTGACCCAGTACTTGTCGGCACCATCGTGACCTTGCAAGCAGCGATAGGTTCTGCAACGCCGCCATTCGGTTGTGATATTTTTACCGCGATTGCCGTGTTTAAACGCCCTTATGTAGAAGTGATTCGCGGCACGCCACCGTTTGTGTTCATCTTGCTTTTGGTCTCTGTGATGCTGATTTTCTTCCCTTCGATTTCACTTTTCTTACGTGATTTAGCGTTTCGATAGTATCGACTAAACGCTCAAAGCCGCTGAATATCGGCGGCTTTTTAATCTATGCTCTCAAACTGGTTCAACTTATTCTGTTCTCCAGTCTCCATTGGCTAGGCGACTTTCCTGTCCAACTGCGAAAGTGGCGGCTGAATACCGCAGTTTCTGCATAACCCAGTTGCAACGCGATATCGGTAATACTCTGAATATTCTCACTTAAACGCTGCTCGGCGAAATCCTGACGCACTTGCTGCAACAGCTGTCGATAACTCGTGCTCTGCTGCTTTAGCTTGCTTTGCAGCATTCTCGGATGCAGGTCTAATGCTCTTGCAACGCGCTCCACGCTGCATTCTCCCGTCGACAACAAACGACCAATCATATTCGCTGCTTGATCACTCAGATTGTTAGGATAACGGGTTTGTAAATACTTGAGGTGCTGCTGAAAATGGCGCTCTAGTGCGTCTTCATCTTGGTGGTTCTTAGCGTTAAGCAGGCTCGCTTTAAGTAGGATACCGTCAAACTTATCACCAAAACGCAGTTTGTTCTGTTGGGCAAACTTGCTTTGCTCTACTTCCAATGTTGCGTGTTGAGTCAAATGTAGCGCGAAGTGGCTTGCTTCAATATCGAGCAAACTGGCGATAAACATGGCTAAGTGTGACACACTGAGCTGCATCAACTGCGCAATACCGCGGTCACTATTCACATCAATATTGAGCGACAATCGTACCCAATCATCTTGTGGCGTCATGTTGAGAGTAACGCCTGACGAATGCAGATAGAGATAATCATTCACCCGCGCCAATGCATCACCGACCGTTTCAGCACGGGAAACCAGCATCGGCAAATCGCCTAAACTTTGCAGGTTTTGGCGCTCGGCGAGTAACGCACCAAACAACGGTTGCTTACAACGAGCAGCCGCTTCTTCCAGTAATTCAGCCAACCTAGGGTAGGCGAGATAGGTATCGGGATCGCGAAACTGCGCGGCAGACAGGCCAACAGCGGCCATTATCTTTTGCGGATTCTGACCTAATTCTGAAACCAAGCTATCAAATTTATCGGCAGCGCCACTTCGTACGATATACATGTCTCGATTTTAAAATGTTAACAAGTTGTAAATCGTAATATATCAAATTTACTTCGTAAAAGGTCAAGTGAGTGCCAGTGAGTTGATCTAAGTTACATTTCGATAACAACAACGCATGGATGAGAAGCTGTATGGAACTTATCAATAAAACTGCCATAGTGACTGGCGCTGCGGATGGAATTGGGCAAGCTATTATTGCAAAGCTAAGAGAGCAAGGAGCCAAAGTGCTTGCTGTCGATATTTCAGAGCAATCACTGCAAATGTACGCAAGTTTTGGCTTTAAGCAGTTGGAAACCTTTGTTGCGGACGTCACCGATTACCAACAAGTCGAAGCCATGGTGAAGTACGCGGTCGAACAATTTGGCTCACTTGACATCATGGTCAACAATGCAGGCATCGGCGCACCGAAACCTCTGCTTGAACATGATCCTATCGCCGACTTTGAGCCTATCTCTAAAGTCAACCAAAACGGCGTTTACTATGGCATTCTCGCCGCTGCACGACAATTCCAAGCGCAAGGGACACCGGGCGTGATCCTCAATACCTCTTCCGTTTACGCCCAAATGGCCTCCGAGATGACGTTTACCTACAACGTCAGCAAAGCCGCAGTCGATATGATGACCAAATGTGCCGCTTTAGAGTTAGCGCCTCTGGATATTCGTGTGTGTGCCGTCGCTCCGGGACGCGTTGATACTCCGATGTTAAGGCAATACGAAGAGATTGGCTTGTGGGACCACATCCGCAAAGAACAGATGCGTCAAAACTTCACGCAACCAGAAGAGATTGCCAACGTGGTAGCGTTTCTTGTCAGCGAAAAAGCAAACTGTATCAACGGCTGCACCATTAGCGCATCTGACGGTTTCGAGAATTTTAAGTACCCACTCATGGGATAGATGGAATAGGCGAGCACGCCAAATTACAGCAATAGTGAGGATGTAAGTTATGTCATTACCAGAAGTTATTCAGCATCAAGATTTCCTATTAACTCTTAATACGAATGAAGAGTCGATCATCAAAGACGCGCTACCGGGTGTTGATGTTTACCCGCTGTTTCTTGACCCAGAAAATGGTACGTGGGTGATTCGTGCCAAATTCAAACCGGGTATCACTCTGCCTAAGCACTTCCACACTGGTGTGGTGCACTTCTATACCCTAAGCGGCGCTTGGCACTACATTGAATACCCAGACCAAGTTCAAACCGCAGGTAGCTATTTATATGAGCCAGGTGGTTCGATTCATACCTTTCACTGTCCAGAAGAGTCGGGTGGTGCAGATGGCTTTATGGTGATCCAAGGTGCAAACATTAACTTTGACGAAGAAGGCAACTTCATCAATATCATGGATGCGGGTTGGATTGAGCAAGTTGTTATTGCAACAGCGAAAGCACAAGGCTTCACCGCGCGCTACATCAAACCGGGTGCGATTGCTGGCCTAAGCGATGAGCTAGCGGAGTAACCCCATGCAACAGATGAACAGTATCGTAATGCAGGATGGTAGTGTCCGCCTGAAGCAAGTCGAAATACCCCAGCCCGCAGCAGGACAAGTGTTGGTTCGCAGCCTTGCCTGTGGGATTTGTGGCTCCGACCTTCACATTACTCGACACGCGGATGAGGTATTTGATGTATTCCACCAGCTCGGGTTGATGCCCGATGAAGTCGGTGAGCACGCTCAAGTGATGTTGGGACATGAATTCTGTGCGGAAATTGTCGAATACGGTGCCGATACGCAGCAAACGTTGCCCGTTGGTAGCCGAGTCACCTCTGTGCCGATGTTGCTCAGTCAAAATGGCGCGGGCGTTGGTGTCACTCCGGGTACTTATGGTGCTTACTCTGAGTACTTCCTGCTTGATGAAGCGTTATTGCTGCCTGTCCCAGACGAAATGCCGTCTGAGGCGGCGGCACTGACCGAACCACTGGCGGTCGGTTTGCACGCGGTCAATCGCAGTGAAATCGAAACGGAAGAAAGAGCACTGGTTGTCGGTTGCGGTCCTATAGGGCTGGCGGTGATTGCAGCACTGAAACAACGCGGCGTGAGCAATATTCTTGCGGTCGATCTTCAGGAAGAGAAGCTGCAACTTGCCAGCGAGTTTGGCGCAGATCGGTTGATCAACCCGACCAAGGAAGACGAGATCGCCGTTGGTGAGCAGTACGCGATGAACTCACGTCTGGTCATTTACGAGTGTGTTGGCAAGCATACTTTGATTGACGATTTTATGCGCCGCGCCCCTGCCCGAGCGCGAATCGTCATCTCGGGTATCCATACGACACCCGCAATCATTAACTACGCGTACGCGACGGTAAAAGAGCTCGACTTGAGATTCTCTTACTACTACCAGCCGCACGAGTTTGAGCAATGCCTACAAGCGATTGCCGAACATAAGTTGCCTTGGCAGAAAATGCTCACTGCCAAAGTAGGGATAGATGGTGTGGAAGATGCGTTTAGACAGTTAATGACTCCCAATGACCACATCAAAGTGATTATCGAACCTTGGCGCAGCGGCGCGTTAGAAGTGATTTAACTCTTAGCCAAATTAAGCTAGCTAAAACCAATTTTAGTTTGGTGACAGCCCCAACCGTAGCAGCTAGGTTGGGGCTTTTTTTGTTAGGCCTGTTCTGCGCATTCCTGTTGCAGAGCAGGGTAATCGGTGTAGCCTCGTTCGTTTCCGCCAAACAACGTTGAGCCATCGAGTTCTGCCAACGGATGGTGATGTTGCAAGCGAGAGACTAAGTCTGGGTTTGCTACGAATGGTCGTCCGAATGCGACAAGATCCGCGTAACCTTTCTCTAACACTTCGTTTGCTCGTTGAGGATCGTAGCGACCTGCGACAATGATCGCGTTGCGAAAGCGTTTTCTAAGTTCGATTCGGAACGTCTCAGGAATCGTTGGTGCATCGGCCCAATCGGCCTCGGACAAGTGCAAGTAGGCAATGTCGCGCTCCTGTAGCTGTTTTGATGCTTCCAAGATCGTTGGCACGATATCTGGGCAGTCCATATCTTTAAACGTAATGAATGGTGCCAATCTCACTCCAACTCGATGCGCACCAATAGCGGCGATAACTGCATCCACCACTTCGATAAGAAAACGAATACGATTTTCTCGTGAACCGCCGTAGTTGTCTGTCCGATGGTTTGAATTGGTTCTTAAGAACTGGTCGATCAGATACCCATTCCCGCCGTGGATTTCTACACCATCAAAACCCGATTCAATGGCGCGTTTGGCTGCGTTCGCGAAATCACCGACAACTCGGTTGATATCCGCTTGTGTCATGGCGCGAGGCTCAACACAATCGACCATATTGCCGTTGCCTTGTTCATCTGCAATCCAAACTTGTGTCTCTACCGGAGCGAGCGCAGATGGCGCGATAGGCTGTTCACCATTTTGGAATGTTGGGTGAGACACTCTGCCCACATGCCATAGCTGACAAAACATCGCTGCACCTTGTGATTTGACCGCTTGGGTCACTCCTTGCCAGCCCGTCACTTGCGCATCGGTGTAAACGCCAGGGGTGAACGAATAGCCTTGAGAATCGTCCGAAATTTGTGTGGCTTCGGAAATGATCAGCCCGGCAGAAGCGCGCTGTTGATAATACGTTGCCATCATCTCATTCGGGATGTTGCCCGGCTGAGTGGTGCGTGCGCGAGTCATTGGTGCCATGACAATACGGTTTTGTAGTGACAACGCTTTTAGTTGAGCTGGTTCAAACAGCTTATTTGTTCTTTGTTTCATGTTGCGCTCCTCAGATAAGTACTGGCACGTTGGTCGCTTTACGAGCGGTTGCCATCCAGTGAAGTACGGCTGGATCCCATTGCACTTCGGGCGCACTGAAAAAGCCGCGTAGAATGGAGAAAATAATGGCCTGATCAACCAGTGACGTTTGCTTTTCTGAACTTAGGTTGAGCAAGGATTTGGTTTGTTCTATCAAAGCGGCGACTTCTTTCGCAATCGCAGGTGTATCGTTAATCAAGGCTTCAAAATTTAATGCTTCGGTTTCTTTTTTTGCACGCCATGCTTGTTTAGCGGTTTCTGTTGCAAATTCCGGTAACGTCATGTTTGACCAACGCGGATACCCGACTTTTTGTAGCGGTAAAAACGCCTGTTTTTGCCAGTCTAAAACCGGTGCTGAGGGTTGGCTGCTTTCATTGGAAGATGCCAATTCAAGGAAGTAGTTGATGATGTCTAAGCTTTCCGCCATCGCTTCGCCATCGTCTTTGATCAAAAGAGGAACTTGTTTTGCGCCGATGATGTTTGTGGTGGTGCTCTCGTCGTCATAAGCAATGTTGATGACGTCGAGCTGAATATTCAGCATGCCTGCAACAAAACGGACGCGGGCGCTAAAGGGGCAATGTTCATAAATGTACAGTTTCATTTTTTGTTTCCTATCTCTTGGCTGGGCAGGGCGTGTTGTTGTGCGTTGAACACAGTGACGCCGAATACAGCGTTACGGCGTTTAACTTTGCCCTGTCACATAACGTTCTGGGTCTAAACAATGTCGATGGGGTCAGTATATGGATTCGACTTAATTTGATAATTGGGTAATATCTGAATTGATTATTCAGTTTTTCCAAATAATAAGGGCGCGAAGATGGATAAGTTTTCGGATATGACGTTGTTTGTCAGCATCGTTAAACATCAAGGTCTGGCAGCGGCGGGAAGGGAGTTAGGTTTGTCTCCGGCGACGGTAACGGCAAGGCTGCAAGCGATAGAAGAACGCTATGGCGTAAAGCTGCTCAACCGAAGCACACGCCACGTATCACTCACGGACGCAGGGGCAATGTACCATCAAGCTTGTCTGAACATCATTGATAGCGTGAAAGAGACGGAAAACTTACTGCAAACGGGTATTTCGGAAGTGCGCGGAACGTTGAAAATTTCAGCTCCACGAGATATTGGCAAACAAATTATTTCGCCGATGGTGTCGGCTTTTTCTGAGCAATATCCGGATGTGACGCCTTATCTTTATCTTAATGACAATTTATCGAACTTGGCTGAATCGGGGCTCGATTTAGTGATTCGTTACGGTGAGTTAGCGGACAGCAATCTCATTTCGCGCAAGCTGGCGTCGAGTCAACGCGTGCTGTGCGCGTCACCTGATTACTTGGCGAAGCAAGGTGTCCCAAACTGTCCACAAGATCTCGCGGCCCATCGCTGCTTAGCCATGGTGCGCAGCAATGAAGAATTAAAAACGTGGCACTTTAAAGATGAAGAGTCTCACCAATCGATTACGGTCACGCCAAAGCGCTTTTCTGATGATGGTGAAGTGATTCGACAATGGGCGTTGGACGGTGCCGGGATTGCGCTGAAATCGATTTTAGATATTCAGCAAGACCTCAAACAACAATGTTTAGTAACGGTTTTGGATGGGTATATGAAAAACTTCAGCGCCTTCTCGCAAGGCGCTGAAGCGGATCTGCATGTCATTTATCAGAGCCGCCAATATCAACCGAAAAGAGTTCGCCTGTTTTTGGACTTTCTAGTTGAGCAATTTAGCGCGCTGAGTGATGCCAGCAATCAGATCTAGATGCGATTCAGAGGTTTCTCGGCGGTGGCGATAAATCCCGACGGTGCCAGGGTTTGGTTCGTTTTCCATTGTTAAGCATCGTAAGCCAAAGGATTCCAAATACGGTTGCAGATGGCGGGTGTAAGACATCACCGCGACGCTTTCTTTCAGTACATCAATACTGGCGAGCAGAGAATCCACTTCGTAAGTCGGTCTGTCATCCAGTTGCTGCCTTTCGCGTTCATTTTGTTTCGGGATTGGGTTGTCGATGACGTGAGCGAATTTCTTTGCGTCATAAGTGACCGAAAGAGCAGGGTATTCGTGCAGCATCTCTTCGGTGACGGTTTTCCCTAGAAGTGGGTGGTTTGGGGAAACAAAATAGGCATCAACCGTTTGAAATAGCGGAATAAACGTAACATCGCATTTAGACGACAAGCCGACAATCTCGTGGCCGATGAAGAATTCAATCTGTTCGTTGATTAATGAATCCATCAAGCCTAAGTGGTTGCCAAATTCGACGTGCGTAGATGCCGATGGCTGCTTGGTCAGATGTTCATTGAGTGCTTGTTTGACGAACAGCGGCCACCACGCATCGCCAGTACCCATTTTAATTTTTCCGACTTGGTACTGTTTCCGTTCATCAATGCTTTGCATCATTTGGTTGTATTCATGCTGCATCGCGTTGCTATGGCGATAGAGGATGCGTCCGTATTCGGTCAACACCATGCCATTAGGATGACGTTCAAACAGCGTCACGCCGAGATTCTCTTCCAGCTTCTTTAAATTGCTTGTTACCGTTGGCTGGCTTAACCCTGCCATTCTTGCCGCAGCGCTGATGCTTTGGCAGCGTGCAACCAGTAAAAATTGCTGCAGAGATTTGTCCATTTTCTTTCCCCTCTAAGAACGAGGGGTATTTTGCACAATTTCATTTATAAATCACAAATCTGTAATCTCATTTGATTGAAATTATGCGCATTTCATAGATCTACATCACTGTTGGGGTTTGACGTATAGATGTTATCTATAGCTCGCTCCTGACTTCCTATTTTCCCATCAAAAGGGTGTTCTTTAGACTGTCGCCAAAACAACAATCTAAGGGATGAACATGAAACCGAGTTTTATTGCGCTTGCTGTCGCGTCTTGTATTGGTCTTGCTGGATGTGGGGCAGATTCTTCTGATGCACCTGTGCCGGTCGACAAACCAATTATTTCAGCCGACTTATATTTACGTGGTTTAAATGGGGATTGGGGCACGGCAGAGCATGCCAAGCTAAACTATTTGGGTAATAACGAGTACGAAACCGTACTGCGCGTCGCTCGAGGTAGCAATCAGTTCAAGATTGCTGATCCGGGTTGGCAGATCCAATACACCTATTTTGAGGAGCCCGCGGCGTTCGATAAAGCTCAGGAGTACCTGCCAAAACCAGACACAAATGAAGCGTGTATGAACGATGATTGCAACTCTGAGATCACGTTTGAAGACAAAGGGTATTACAAGTTTTCTGTGAGCTTTGCCGATGAAAGTCGCGCGACAATGACTGTGACGAAAGCAACGCAAGAAGAAGCGGAAAAATACTACTCTGATGCGATTCTCGACCCTGCAATGGTGCATGAAGGGCATCAGAGTAAAGAAGTGAAACTGTTCGCCAATTACGATGACTCGAGTGATACCGTGATTTTCTCGGTGAAAGATCCTAAAGCTGAACTGCGTGAATTTGGTATTTCAACGACGACAGAATTGCGTGATGCGCTCGACCAAGGCTTAGTGATTAATGAACAAACAGGGCCGCGAGTGGTATCGGGTGATGTCGCGTTTGACGCGTTGTTTGCGTTGACGATGAAAGAGCTAGACCAGCTTGCCGTTTCTGAAATCAAAGACGGCAATTACAACTACAACAACCCAATCAAAGCGGAAGTTTTTGAGACGGGCGCGAAGTGGCATTACGTGTGGACGCGTGATTTGGCGTACGCAGCAGACCTTTCGCTTGCATTGATGAATCCAACTCGCGTGCAAAATGGTTTGAATTTCAAATTGTCCGCTTTCCGCGACACGACCGATCAGCAATACGATGGCGAGCAGATTGTGCAAGACACGGGCACAGGCGGCAGCTGGCCAATCAGTACCGACCGCACGACTTGGGCGCTTGGTGCAGAACGCTTACTTTCGGCATTGGATGGAGAAGAGTACAACCAGTTTGCTGAGCGCGCATATAACGCTATCAGCAATACACTTGAAGCCGATCGCCTGGCGGCTTTTGATGCGAAATCTGGTTTATACACTGGTGAGCAGTCATTCCTTGATTGGCGTGAGCAAACGTATTCAACGTGGACGCCAAACGATGTCAATGCGATTGGTAGCAGCAAAGCGTTATCGACAAACGTGGTTCACTACCGCGCGATTCAGCTCGCGGCTAAGTTGGCAGAGAAGTACGACTCAACCAACGCGGTCAAATACACTGAATGGGCTGCGCAGTTAAAAAACGCTATCAACGAGCAGTTTTGGAATGCCGAACGCGGTATGTACGTAAGTTATTTGTTTGATAATGGCAAAGACATCGCGGTCGACAAATACGACATGTTGGGCGAAGCACTGGCGATCATCAGTGGTGTGGCAAGTGATGCGCAGGCGAAACAAATCATGGCCAATTACCCACACAGTGAGTTTGGCGTGCCGGTTTATTTCCCTCAACAACCAGACGTGCCTGTGTACCATAACCGCGCAATTTGGCCATTTGTTACCGCGTACAGCTTGCGCGCCGCGCATCAAACACAAAACGTGGCAGCAGCGAACAATGCCATTCAATCGTTGGTTCGTGGTACAGCAACCAATTTATCCAACATGGAAAACTTAGAGTGGCTTTCTGGTAAGTCATTCATCATCCATAGTGATCATGGCGAAGATCCGAGCTTGGATGGCCCAGTGATTAACTCTCAGCGTCAGCTTTGGTCTGTGGGTGGCTACTTGAACATGGTGGTAGAGACCCTATTCGGCATCCATACCGAAACAGGTAAGTTGGAAGTGAAGCCATTTATCACAAGTTGGGTGCGCAATAACTTGTTGGCTCAGTCTGAACAAATCACGTTGGAAAACTTTGCTTTCAAAGGAAAGAACTACTCGGTAACGATTGACTTGCCTGAAGCAAGTAAAGATGAAACAGGTTACTACCCAGTTGAAAATGTCACGATGGATGAAGAGGGGCATTTCCACGTGACACTGGGCGCGCTTGTGAATGTAGATAGCAGCATTACTTTAGTTTCTGGGGTGAAACCGTATGTGAGTGAAGACAGCCGCGTTTATTCTCCGCAAGAGCCAACATTGGTGGTAACAAGCGTTGATAATTCGGTTTCGATTGATGTGACGAGCAAGTACAACGTGAACTTGTATCGCAATGGCGAGCTGATTCAAAAGAACGTGATTGCTCAATCTTATTCCGATACGCCAACAGGTTTTGCTTGTTATTTGGCTGAAAGCATTAACGATAAAGGCTTCCGTTCTAACCCAAGCCAACCAGTTTGTGTCGGTGAAGAGAGCCGCATCAAACTTGATGGCGAATATCAGCCACTCAAAGACAATGTCTCAGTGGTTACGGTGAGCAAAGACAGTGGCATCGTAAAGGGTGCAGAGTCGTTTACAGCTCCTGTAACGGGCACTTACCAGTTCGATGCTTGGTACAACAATAACCTAGGACAACTTAATACCGGCATCACGAACACCGTGAAATTGTTAGAGGTATTGGATGATGCAGGTAAAGTGGTTGGTCAAGGTTACTTGCAGATGGGCCATATTGGTGAAAACCAAGGTATGCGTTACTCAACGCCAATTGAAGTGGCGTTGGAGCAGGGGAAAACCTATCAGATCGCGCTGAAGGATCACTTCAATATGAGTTACCTCACATCGAATGAAACCTACATCTACGCTGGTGGTATTGAGGGTGAAAAGAACGAAGCGCAAATCGCAGATATTCGAATCACACCTTTAATGTAGGCTGTTTTAACAAAGCTGTGTTCTAAGAAAAACAAAGCCGCAGAGATTATCAGCGGCTTTGTTGTATTTGCTATCGGAGGCCGTTTACAGATTAGTTTGCAGCCTGCGGACGAGGCTTACGGCGCTGACCTGACGGTTTGTTTCCTGCAGGCTTAGCATTGTTTGGCTTGCGGTTACCAGACGGTTTACCAGCGTTGCCACTCTTATTACCGTTTGGTTTATTTCCACTCGGTTTATTGCCATTTGGCTTGTTGCCGTTAGGTTTACGGTCATCTGGTTTACTGTTTGCGCGACCTTGGCCTTCACGGTTGCCTTTAGGCTTGCCCGCACCGCCTTGGTTGGTGCTGTTTTTGTTGCCGTTGTTACCACCGTTGAAGCGACGTTTAGGTTTGTTTGCACCATTGCCTGCTTTCTTTTCGGCTGCTGGGGCGTTTTCACTTGCAGCATTTGGCGCTTTTGGTTTTTTCGGCTTCTTAGGTTTTTTCGGTTTGATTGGTCGAGTATCCAGTTTAGATTCTGGCACCACATTGGTTGGCGCAAAACCTTCCAGCTCTTTACGTGGTAGTACTTCTTGAATCAAACGTTCAATCGCAAACAACTCAGATGCTTCTAGCGCACACACGAGTGAAATCGCTTTACCTACTTCGCCCGCGCGGCCAGTACGACCAATACGGTGAACGTAGTCTTCTGCCACTTTAGGTAGCTCAAAGTTCACCACTTGCGGTAATTGCGGAATATCGATACCGCGTGCAGCAATGTCCGTCGCGACCAACACACGAATTTCACCCGATTTAAAATCCGCCAGTGCTTTGGTACGTGCGCCTTGGCTCTTGTTGCCGTGGATGGCAGCAGCAGGTAGATTTTGTTCGATAAGGAACTTCGCCAGACGGTTTGCGCCGTGTTTCGTTTTCGTAAACACCAGCACTTGCTTCCAATCGCCGTCTTTGATCAATTTAACCAACATCGGTGCTTTCTTCTTCACGTCTGCTGGGTAGATGCTTTGCTCAACCGTTCTCGCTGTCGAGTTTGCCGGGTTAACGGAAATCTCAACCGGGTTGTTCACCAAGCCTTTCGCAAGGTCGCGGATTTCATCCGAGAAAGTCGCCGAGAACAGTAGGTTCTGACGCTGTTTTGGTAGCAGGGCTAGGATTTTGCGAATATCACGGATAAAGCCCATATCCAGCATGCGGTCTGCTTCATCCAGTACTAGCACTTCCAGTTGGTCGAATTTGACCGCATTTTGGTTGTACAAATCCATCAGGCGGCCTGGTGTTGCTACCAGCACATCCGCACCTTTGCGAAGACGCTGCATTTGCGGGTTGATCTTCACACCACCAAAAACCACCGTACTGCTTAGTGGAAGGTGACGGCCGTACATAAACACGTTTTCTTGCACCTGAGCCGCCAGTTCACGCGTTGGCGTCAGGATAAGTGCACGAACTTGGTTAGCACGAACGCGAGGGCCGTTCGATAAACGCTCAAGAATCGGTAGCGTAAAGCCTGCGGTTTTACCTGTACCAGTCTGCGCTGCTGCCATTACGTCTTTCCCTTCCAAAATAGCAGGAATTGCTTTTGCCTGAATTGGCGAAGGGGTGTCGTAGCCTTTTTCTTGAATAGCTTTAAGGATTGGAGCAGATAGACCTAAAGAGGTAAAACCCATATGTATGATTCTCAATTGTAGAGTTAGATAACAACGCGCCGAAAATAAATCGGTGCGAAAAGTGCGACATTCTGAGGCTTTTACGCGCAGGCTTCAACTAATTCCGTCATGGATAAATATTTGAACTGGATCTCATTTCTTTTTGGCAGGCAAAACTGATAACTGGTTTGGTCGATCGATTGAATGGTTTTACGTTGGCGATGCCCATTCTTACATCGCTATCACGGTATGCAGTTTTAGTTTATCAAATGCTGTTCGGAGTGTGGGGGAGGCTTGCTCCTTTCATTACTCCGCTTTTGCATGCGTTAAAAACGCACTCGTCAATTGCTGAAAGAGCGAATCTACCGACGGGCGGTCGGATATATGATGGAAGAGCGGTGTGTGGACATCACCACGAATATCATCGCTGTGACCGCAAAGCTGATTACACATTCGTACTGGTTCGACAATCTTCTCGACGTCGACATCAATCAGAATGCATGCTTGTGATAACACCACTTGTCCGCCGCCTTTTTTAAGTAAAACACGCTGTGCGGTTCCCACGATTTTTTGCCCGCCAATGTTGAGGTTGTACTCGCCATCACAGTAGGAATAAGGCGTTGCATGAACATCCACTTTCACGCCGAGCTGTTTAAAGAAAACCGTTAATATCGCACATAAATCGAGATACGCTTTTTTGATGTTGTAAGGCTCGCCTTCTGGCCAGTGGTAAATGTGGGATAGATTGATAATACCTGGCACTTGAGGGACTGGTGCACCACCGGTTTTACGGGAAAAGAGTTTCCAGCCCGACATGTTTAACGCATGTTCTAACTCATTAGACACTGGCCATTTCTTACCAGCGGGAAGCACGAGCGTTGGGTTTTTTACTTGCCAAAGCAATAGCACTTGCGAGAGTTGGTTGGACTGAACTTGTTTAATGAGCTCATCTTCTTTGTCAAATGCATCAGCGACTTCCGTAGCTGTGTAGCGAATTAGCTTATTTTTAGCAACCAAACTCTATCCCTCGCGGCTATTTAATCGTTACTGTTGTATCTCAGATACAGCTTTATTGCTAGGTCTGAGTGATTAGGCTTTTGCTCGCTAGCTGTATGATCATCTTTTGGATCTTTTCCGTTGTCCATTAATTCTGCTTGAACACGCGATAAAAAGTTTTTGCTAGTCATCACATCAGCCATTCATAAAATCTGCCATCTATGAAAAATTTTGGCGATATAAGTATGAAAAAGCGAGTGATGACTCTCGCGTTAGCGGCATCATTAACGGGATGTGTGACGTTCCCAACTCAAGAATCTGAGCAAGTACAGGTGCTTTGGGACAATGTGAATGCGATTGAAAACTGTGAACTAATGGGTACCGTGATCGGTTCAGAAGGACACTTTTACGACTATTGGCTTCACGCCGATAAAGACATGGTTTGGGGTACGTTAAACCAAATGTGCATCAAGGCGGCAGATTTAGGCGCAGATACCTTGTACTTATATCAACCGTTGAGCTTTTCTACGTCAGTGACGATGTTTGCAAATGCTTACAAGTGCAAACAGTAGCTATTGGTTTGATCATAATTGAAAGACAGGCGCTGCTCGCCTGTCTTTGATGCGCTCTACAAATACTGGCTACCTTACGTTAATTGACGTTTGCTGTCGCCACCGCTGATGTATCAGAAAACGACAATGTAAAGTCTCGCTCAGTATTAAGCACTTTGGCTGGAAACTCTAAGCTCAACTGCGTATGTGGCGCGACTTCTGAAGCAATGCTAGTAACGAATTTTCGGGTTTCTCCAGGAGAGATCGATATGTCACTTCCACCTTGTGATGAGAGCTCAGCGATACCCATTGTTTCAAGTGTGTTACCTGCAGTATCCGCCAGGTGTAATAAAGATTCTGACTTGTAGATTAATTCTCCACTTTCTGTGCGATATGCATTAAACGTGTTGAAATTTGGTTGTAATGATCCTTGTGATCCAATGTTAGTAACGGAAAATGTCACATTAGCGCCATCAAAGTTCTCGACTCTTACGAGTACGTTACCGTCTTGGTAACGAGCGGCTGCTGCCGCGGTTGCTTGTTGTTTCTGCCGCTGTTTCTCTTTTTCAATGTCGCTTAACTGTTTCTGCTCATTAGCGATTCGATTCTTTGCCATGGAGTACGACTGATCGACCATTGCTATTAAAGCGGGGATTGAATACAAAGTGAGGCCTTCCAAATGGTCAAAGTCGATTTTGGCATGTTGAGTACGTTTATGATTAGAAAATTGGCAGTAACCATCAATCAAACTGATGAAAGCCACTTCAAAAGTGCCCTGTAATCGGCTTACTTCCTGTGCTGCTTTCTCTAGATTTGAGCGGACTTTCTGAATCTCTTCCAAACTCTTTTGTGAAAGACGACCGTTTGGCGATACGTCGTTAGAAACCGAAACCAGTTCTTCGGTCACAAATGGATTGTTTTCGGCTGGAATCACCGTAGTTATACGGTTGGATTTGGTGATGTCTTCGCCCAATAAAACCATCATTTTTTGCGATGCGGCGGTTGTGTTGCCCGCTAATACGTCACTACAGTTTGGCGACGTATTGGCATACACGGCGAATGCGGTAAAAAGTGAAAGTGTAACGGACCAGCCGATGGTGACGAGTCCTGTCGTGGTTCGAGTATTCATCCTGATAACCCCTCTGTCATTTGGTGCGATTCACTGACGTAATTGCCAATCAAAAGATTGGCTCGCGACATTCAGAATGGTTCTGGTCAACCCTTCGTAGTGGGTATGCCCACAGATGCTTTTTTAGTCGTTTATCAATCGCTAAGCCATGATTGATAAAGTGTCTGAAATTGAGAGCATTAACGCTGCGAAGTTGATGTCTTTGACTGAAAGATAGACGTAACTTTTCTAACCATCAAATACGTGATTGAGTTCTCATTTTTATATGAGTGAGAGGTTCAAGAGAAAACAGGCACTTACTGTAGAGAGTTGATTTGAAGGAAAAATATAAATTTTTTGGGGAACTTTTTTGATGCTGCCTTTGAGACTTTTTCGAATCTCAAAGGCAGGTTCTTACACTCGCGCTCAATTACAACGTGTTGAGGACATCCGCGAGTCGAGAGACAGCTGTCGTCAGTTCTTCTGGTGTAGCATTGGTAAAGTTAAGACGCAGAGCGGCTTTTACCTTTGAACCTTCTGGATAAAAGACCGGGCTCGGCACTACGGCAACCCAGTTTGCGAGAAGGTTTTTCGCCAGTTCGAAGGTGTCGCATTCTGGAATCTCGACCCAAACGAACATGCCACCATCGACGGGTTTGAGTACGCAACTTTCTGGCAGCTGTTTTTGCAGCTCAGCAAACATGACATCGTAACGTGATTTGTAAAGCGCACAGATGGTTGAAATGTGCGTTTCGAAGTTGTCGTGTTGCAGTAGACCATGCAGCAAAGCTTGCATAGGAATACTAGAGTGCAGATCGGCACCTTGTTTAATTTTGATGAGTGGCTCAAGGTAGCTGCTTTTGCCCGTAACTACACCAATACGCAAGCCTGGTGAAGCTATTTTGGAGAAAGAGCGCAATACGATGGAGTGTTGCGGGCAGAAATCTGAAACTAGCGGTAGTGCTTCACCAGAAAAACGCAGCTCGCGGTATGGTGCGTCTTCAATGAATACAACGTCGTATTGGATACAAAGCTCGGCAACTTTTTGGCGAGTCTCTAGCGCCCAGCATACGCCCGTTGGGTTGTGAAAATCGGGTACGGCGTAGAACATTTTTGGTTGCTGCGTGGCAAAGCATTGTTCGAGTTCTTCAAGGTTTGGGCCACACTCGGTTTGTGAAACGGTCACGATGTTGGCTTGCACTAGACCGAATACTTGCATAGCACCAAGGTAGCTCGGTGCTTCCATCACCACTTTATCGCCCGGATTTACGTACGCACGCGCAATCAAATCTAGCCCTTGCTGAGAGCCCGTTGTGATCATCGCCAAATGAGATTCCGGTAGTTGGTAATAATCGGTCAAAAAGTTAAGTAGCGGGGCGTAGCCTGCTGTTGCGCCGTATTGAAACACCTCTGGCATATTAGTGAGGTTTTCGAGCGTCGGTTTCATTAAGTCGATCGGGAAGGTTTTTTCGTCCGGCAAGCCACCTGCAAGAGAAATGACGTTCTTATCGCTCGCTGCTGCGAGGATCTCTCGGATGTAGGATGACTTAGTTTGTTGTAATGACTGTGCGATTTCCATGTGCTCTGCTTCTCGTAATTGTCTTTTTTTATGTCAGAAATAGTATAGGTAAATTGCCAAGCTTGGTGTGTCCATTTATGCTGTTAAACATGTCCATTTATGCTATTTAAGCGAAAGTTTACTCCGTGAGCCATCAACAAGTTTCCAGAATCAATGACGTGCTGTTTTACATTCATCAGGACATTAGCAGAGAGTTATCGGCTAAAGAGCTAGCAGATGTAGCAGCCTATTCTGAACAGCACTTCCATCGTATTTTTAAAGATGTCGTGGGGGAGTCCATCCATCAATATATCCGCCGCACAAGAATGGAATACGCCGCCAACCAACTGATGTTTGATACCAGCTCATCGGTGTTAGATATTGCTAACAAGTGCGGCTTTAGCTCGGTATCTTCTTTTAGCCGAGCGTTTAAAGCGACGTTCGCTATGTCTCCCGGTGCGTGGCGAAAGCATGATTTACAAGTCGCAGAAAAGCCGTATTTGAAGGATCCGGAAGTGGCTACGGGTTATCATCGGGTTGCGAAACGCGAGTTGCCAGAACCTAAAATTATGGAGGTTCCACAACGCTTTGCGGCTTATGTGCGGCATGAGGGTTATAGCCGTTCCATTCGCAATGCGTGGCTGATTTTGAAGGCGTGGGCAAGCTCTGAGAATCGGGACTTTTCGGTTCAATATGGCTTGCATCACTCCAATCCTGCTTGGGTCGAACTCGACAAGTGTCGTTATGTGGCTTGTATGGCGATTGATACGCCGCTCAAAGTGCGCGGCGTCGTGAATCAAATGACCATCCCAGGCGGTTTACATGCCGTCTTTCGCTTAACGGGCGTATATGGTGAGCTTCTTCCTCAATTGAGTATGGTGTTAGAGAAGTGGTTGCCGAATTCAGGCTTTAAGCAGCGTTCTACACCCGCTTATGTTCACTATCAGAAAAACCATTTCCTTAGCCATGATGAGGCGTTTGAGCTGGACTTCTATCTGCCCATCAGCTTTTTCTAATTGGAGTATTTATTTACTATCCGTAAGGAAGAAAATGCTAAGCTCTATATGGTGATTTTTTACAAATAATTGAAAATTAAATGAACATCGATCATGTAAAGCTATTTGTCCGTTTGGCTTCGACACACAACATCAGCATGGCTGGCCAGGAGCTTGGACTTTCTCCTGCTGTCGCTAGCGCACACATCAATAAACTTGAGGACAGCTTAGGAGTTCGTTTAGTTCATCGCACCACACGCAAAGTTTCCTTAACTGAAGAGGGGTAGGCTTTTTTACCTCACGCGGAGGAGGTCCTTGCAACAGTGGAGGCAGCAAGGGGAGCTGTTGGGTCAGGGCAGAGTGCGCCAACGGGAGTATTACGTATAACCGCCTCTGCAACTTTTGGTCGCTTGCATATTGTGCCTGCATTAAAAGGTTTTATGGCGCGTTACCCAGGGTTAACCGTGGACTGCCGATTTTCTGATTCCATTATTGATCTGGTTGAGGGAGGTTTTGATGTCGCCATTCGTGTCGCTGAGTTGAAAGATTCTTCATTGGTTGCAAGAAAGCTTGCGCCAGATCGTCGTATTATCGTTGCATCACCAGATTATATTGAACAATTTGGGAGACCTAACAAGCCCCAAGACTTGACGAATCATGAATGTATTAACTTAGTTGGAATGAATAATTGGTCATTTAATACAAAAGATGGAATGCTCAATGTACGAACTTCTGGTCGTTTTAAAACCGATAATGGTGATGCGATGAGAGACGCGACGGTAAACGGGTTAGGTATTTCTATCAACTCGGTTTGGAGTGTTTATCAAGAATTACAAAGTGGTCAGCTAGTGGAAGTACTCGAAGATCACCCTTTAGCGATGGATGCTGGGATTTGGGCTGTGTACCCAAGCTCTCGTTTAATTGCGCCTAAGG